>JACXUO010000028.1 GCA_014763885.1 Campylobacterales bacterium | reverse complement strand
TATTAGTTAATATATGGTATTGGGAAAACCGTAAAGCTGAAAATATATCCGATGGGAGGGAATATATGTCAAACAGTCTGGACAGGCTCAAGGCACTGAGCAGCAAGCTGGAGAAAAAAAAGCGGGAAAAAAGTGCCGCTGAAGAGGTGCAGGGTGATACCGCTACGGATGAGCAGCCCCCGGTAGAAAAGCAGGAGATGCCTACACCGGCAGAGAGAGAAAGCGGGGAGAGTGTACGCACTGAAAATATCAAGCGTCTCAAAGAACTTTACACGCTACTCGGTATCTATGAAAAGTCACCCGATTTTAATAGGATTTTTATCTATAAGGCGATGAACCTGAGCGGAATCGGGCTCAAAGAGGAGGATTTCGGAGAGGTTCGTGAGGGGAAATATATCCAGATCATTGCCATTACCTACGAGCCTGATAAAAACGGCAAGAAAAAAGCAAAAAATATTTCTCTGGGATATTTCGGCAAAGCGGAAGCCCTGCAGCCTGAGCGGAAGAACAATATCATAGAGTTTGTCCTGAGATGGCGTTATGAAAAGGCTTTTCAGAACGTTGAACATTATAAGGAACTGATCGCCAAGGTTAAGTCGCCGGATAGACTTTTCTAGTCTCGGAAAAAGCGTTTTTATAATCTAATTTTTGTTACAATGCGTTTCTCAAATTTTGAAAGGAACCATTAGAAAATGCATTTAGAGTTGACGCCTGAAGCACTGCTTGGACAACTGGGGTACTCCCAAAACGAACATACTGTAGAACAGATCAAAAGGATTATTGCCAATACGGGTGATTTTGAACATATCTCTAAACACCTGGTCACTTTTAATGATGCCCTGGCTGTTGAGAAGGGATATATTGCGATGTCCAACTCCAAAGATTATTTCAAAATCAAGTGCGACGAAGATCCGGCGGCGGACAATCTCTCTGCATTTACGGAGATGGTGGAACACTGGGCGGACAAACACAGTATCGCACTGGAAAAAGTAGAAGGTAAACCGACATACTATATCCTCGGCCACAAGTAACACTCGATGCCGCTTAGTACACTCAATGATGAGCAGCTGAGTGCTGCAACTGCACCGCTGGGACACAATCTCATCATTGCATCTGCGGGAACAGGCAAAACCTCTACGATTGTAGGACGTATCGGGCACCTTCTCAGGTCCGGTGTCGATCCCTCAAAGATACTTCTTCTTACCTTTACCAATAAGGCTGCTGGCGAGATGCTTTCCCGGCTGGGACAGTACTTTCCCGCCAATGTGGTCTCAAAAGTTGAATCAGGTACCTTTCATGCAGTAAGTTACCGGTGGCTTAAACAGATCCACCCCAATCTTGCTCTTAAGCAGCCGGGAGAACTGAAAACACTCTTCAGAAGCATCTATGAAAAGCGGAACTTTGCGCGTATGCCGATCTCGACGCAGCCCTTTTCCGCAACCTATCTCTATGAGATGTACAGTCTTTATCAGAATGCCTCACTGGAGAGTTTTGATACTTGGTTTTTGGAGAAGTATCCTGAGCATGAGACGCTTATGGATGCCTATGTGGATATCACCGAAGAGTTTGAAAGGGAAAAACTGGAGTACGGTTTTGCCTCCTTTAACGACCTTCTCCTGCGCATGAGGGCACATCTTCAGACGCATGATATGGGTTTTGAAGAGGTTCTGGTCGATGAATACCAGGATACCAATACGCTTCAGAGTGCCCTGATCGACGAGCTCAAACCCAAATCACTCTTTTGCGTGGGGGATTATGATCAGAGTATCTATGCCTTTAACGGGGCGAATATCGAAAATATCGCTACCTTCTCCAGGCGCTATCGGGAGGCACAGGTCTATACGCTCAAGACAAATTACCGTTCTACCGCACCGATACTCTCTCTGGCAAATCGTGTCATCGAACGCAATGAGAGGATCTATCCCAAAAAGCTGGAAGTAGGGCGCAAAGGAAAAACCCATCCGCCAAGACTCCTGATCTACAACGACCTTTTTGAACAGTACCAGGCGATCGCACACTCCATTAAGACGACACACGTCCCCAATGACCAGATTGCAGTGATCTTCCGCAACAACTCGAGTGCGGACGGGATAGAGGCGAGCCTTCGCGAGTACGGTATCACCTGCAAACGTAAGGGGGGTACAAGTTTCTTCGAGACTAAAGAGGTGAAGTTCCTCCTGGATCTGCTCGCCCTGCAGCTCAATCCCAAAGACATGATGGCGTTCATCCATATCTTTGAGTATGCCTCGGGTGTCGGTTCTGCCCTCTCCAAGGAGATCTTCCAATGTTTCATCCACTTCGGACAGGGAAGTCTCATGCAGGGGGTCCTGCACCCGCGCATCTCTGACCTGCCGAACTTCAAGCCCAACAAAAATGTTCAGCTGGGGCTCTTTGATGATGATATGGAGATAGGGAGTGCATCACGGTTCGCCCATATGGGACTGGACAGGGAGATCATGGCACACCCCCTGCTGAAGCATCCGAAACTCACGCAGGATGGGGTGAAGTTCTTTCAGGAGTTTTACCGTTATATTCTGGAGGTTTATGCGATGGAAAACCCCGCGCATATACTCAGCCATGCGATGCGCTCCAAACTCTATGACAAGGTCGTCAATATCCTCTCCAACCAAAGGGCAAGACTCAAGTCCGGAGAGATCGACCCGGACAAAAAGACTCAGGCCAAAGAGCGTATCGAGCGGAAGGCAAGACTGCTTTGGGAGCTGGCAAGACAGTACAAAGAGCTCGGCCGGTTTGTCAATGCCATGGTGCTGGGAGGCAATGAGCTGAGTGAAGGCGAGGGGGTAAACCTCCTTACGGTACACGCCAGCAAAGGGCTTGAATTCCCTGAAGTGTATGTTGTTGACCTCGTAGACGGACGTTTCCCGAACAGGAGAATGATGAGCTCCATAGAGGAGGAACGAAGACTCTTCTATGTGGCGGTGACACGTGCCAAAGACAAGCTCTATCTTTCACTTGCAAAATATGACAAGATGAAAAAAGTCGATTATAAACCTTCGCAGTTTCTGCATGAAGCGGGATTGATAAAGGGAGAGTTTGTGGAGGAGAAAAAATCGCTGGCCGGATAAACCGGCCTGTAACAGATTAAAGAGGTGTTACATTCTCTGCTTGTGGACCTTTTTGTCCTTCACCGATCTCAAAAGTAACAGCCTGTCCCTCTTGAAGTGATACACGACCACCACTTGTGTTGTTTACCTGGCGGAAGTGTACAAATACATCCGAACCACCATTGTTTTGTGCTATGAAACCATAACCTTTTTCGTCGTTAAACCATTTTACTGTACCATGGACTAGTTCTGCCATTGTTATACCTTTGTATTATAAGTTGAATCAAAATAGGGGGAGTCTTTCGGGGTCCAGCATAGTCTAACGTAACACATAAAACACGAATGATGATCTCTAACCTCATCTTTCATCTGGCACTATTTTATCCTAATTTTCTTTGCGCTAACATTATTTTGATAAAATAACATCAAATTTTAATTTTTGGGAGCATCTATGATCATTGACACCCACTGTCACCTGGATGATGAACGATACAATGAAGACCTGGACAGCGTGATTGCCAATGCTAAGGCAAAGGGCGTGGAAAAGTTTATTATACCCGGTGCCGATCCCAAAAGCCTGTCAAGGGCAGTGGAAATTTCTGAAAAGTATGAAGATGTCTATTTTGCCGTTGGGGTACACCCTTATGATGCCGCAGCGTATGACAGGGCTGTGTTGGAACCCTATGTAAATCATCCCAAATGTGTCGCAATCGGAGAGTGCGGGCTGGACTACTACCGACTGCCTGAGTCCGAGGAAGCGATTGCAGCGGAGAAAACGCTCCAAAAAGAGGTCTTTGTCGATCAGATCAAATGGGCAAAAGAGCTCGACAAACCGTTGATCGTGCATATCCGTGATGCGGGTGCTGATTCGCTGGAGCTCCTTGAACAGTATGCCGGAGAGAGAGGCGGGGTACTGCACTGCTACAATGCCGATGAACAGCTGCTGAAACTTGCAGATAAAAACTTCTATTACGGAATCGGCGGCGTACTTACCTTCAAAAACGCACGCAAACTGATCCATGTCTATCCCAAAATCCCGGCCGATAAACTTGTCATTGAGACGGATGCACCCTATCTCACGCCTCATCCGCATCGCGGAGAGAGAAACGAACCCGCCTACACGACTCTGGTTGCCGACAAGATGGCAGAGCTTTCCGGTATCGGCAGGGAGGAGATAGAAAAACTGACCATGGAGAACAGTATAAGGCTCTTTGATCTGTAATATGAAAAGTGCAGTACTGTTTCTTCTCTGTTTTTTGTCGGGAACGCTCTCTCTATGGGGTGCGACAATCCCGCAAAAATATCCTTCTTATGCCTATGTGCTTTCTGAATTTGATATCGATGCATCGTATGCCTATGAACGGGATTTTGAAACGTTTGTGCAACATCATGACGGCCGCTTCAGACAGCTCTACAAACGTTCACAGCAAAGAGGAGAGTTCTTGCTGCCCATGGTACAACGGCAGCTGATAGAGGCCGGGCTCTCCGATCTTTTGGCCTATCTGCCAATGATCGAATCAGGCTTTCATACCGATATACAGTCCCCCAAAAAGGCAAAAGGCCTGTGGCAGTTTATGCCCTCCACCGCCACAGAGTACAACCTTACCGTCTGTTACAGTTACGACGAGCGGTGTGACCCGGTCAATGCAACCGAAGCAGCGATACTTCACCTCCAAAGACTGCATCAGAAATTTGGAAAATGGTATCTGGCTCTCATGGCCTATAACTGCGGGGAGGGGAGAGTTTCGCACGCCATCGGGAAAGCAGGTACTGACGACCTTTCCGTACTGACAGATGAGAGAAGCAGATTTCTGCCGGATGAGACAAGGGAATATATCAAACGTTTTCTTTTGGTCGCGATGATAGGAGAGAGCGAAACGATCGATTTCGGAAGTGTACCGGAAGGGATCGTCCAGGTCGAAGTCAAGGGAGGTACGGATCTTAAAGATATCGCCTTGTTGCTCAAGATGGGAAAGGGCGAGCTGCTCAGGTTGAACAGCCAGTATAAAAAAGGGATCGTACCCAATGGAGCGGAACTATACAAGATCACAATCCCTTATGAAAAACTGACACTTTTCTATCTTCACTATGATCTGCTCTCGGAAGGGAATGCCAAAGTGACTGATCGCAAGGAGCACTTTGTCTCCCATATTGTCAGTGAGGGGGAGACACTCGGGAAGATCGCCGAGAAGTACGGTACAAGCATCTCCGAGATCACAGATGCCAATCATCTCCGGAACGGAAATATCCAGCCGGAGCGTCTTTTGATCATTCCCGTCACAGAGGAGCGATTCGAATCTTTGGCAGGCCGGCAATCACAATAAGAGAGCGTTTTCCCGGAGTGGAAAGCTAGGATAAAGTGAAATAAAGAGATAATAAGAGCTACTATTTGAGAGCGGGACTGCTATGCGAAAAATCATCTCTTTTTTTTCTATTGTTGTTTTGTTCTCACTCACCTTTCTCTTTACAGGGTGTTCCCAAAGAAGCGGCAGCTATGAAGCAACCAAATATACCAGCAAAGCACGTCACAAGGCAACGATGCGCTCCTATACAGTGCTTGGAAAACGTTACCACCCGACCTTTGTGGAGGTCGGGGACAGGATGAAGGGGATCTCCAGCTGGTATGGCCCCAACTTCCATGGGAAACAGACAAGTAACGGCGAACGCTATAATATGCACGGACAGACCGCTGCACATAAAACCTGGCCGATGGATACGATGGTAAAGGTGAGAAATCTTGACAACGGCAAAAGCACTATCGTACGTATCAACGACAGAGGGCCGTTTGTGAAAGGGCGTATCATCGACTGCAGCTATGAAGCAGGAAAGAAGCTTGGACTCGACCGTTCAGGTATCGCCCGTGTAGAGATCCAGGTAGTAGGATTTGCCGGCAAGATCACTCCTCAGGAGCTGATTGCAGAGCAACGAAAGAGACATACACAAGAGCGTGTGATGATCACCGACTTCGGTGTCCAGGTGGGTGCATTCAGGCGTTATCAGGGTGCGCAGATCTACAAGCAGCAGTACGGATCTCTGGACAGACGCTACCGTCCGATTGTTAAACGTTTTGAAAATGTGGATGGTGCACCACTCTACAGGGTCTGGCTGATGGGATTCAGGTCCGAAGAGGAAGCGAAAGACTTTATCACATCCTTCCATCTGGAAGATGCATTTATCATCAGGCAATAGACCTGCAGCATGAGGAGTAATAATGGTTGAAGTAAACAGAGAGACAAAAGAGACACAGATCAGTGTCAAATTGAACCTATACGGTAAAGGCGAGTCAAAGATAGATACGGGAGTCGGTTTTTTTGATCACATGCTTGAAGCGTTTGCAAAACACTCCCATATCGACCTTGAGGTGAAGTGTATAGGTGATACCCATATTGACGATCACCACTCTGTGGAAGATGTGGGTATCGCGATCGGCCAAGCGCTGCACAAAGCGATCTACCCGGTGCAGAGCATTGAACGCTACGGCAATGCAACGGTGGTGATGGATGAGGCGAGCATCACCTGTGACCTGGATATCTCGAACAGGGGATTTCTGGTTTTTGAACTGCCCATAGGCGGCAAGGTCGGCAACTTTGATGTGGAGCTTGTAGAGGAGTTTTTCAGGGCCTTTACTTTCAACCTCCCTTTGACGCTGCACCTGATCTACAACCGCGGCAAGAACAAACACCATATCATTGAAGGGGCATTTAAGGCTTTGGCTGTTGCGCTGCGCAGAGCGGTGACGATCAATGAAAATGCCGGAATCCCAAGTACCAAGGGTGTGCTATGAGTATCGAACTGATCGTATTGGATGTTGACGGGACGATGACAGACAGCCGCATCACCTACAGCGAAGAGGGTGATGAGATCAAGTCTTTCAATGTAAAGGATGGTCTTGCGATCGCCTCATGGCGGAAATTGGGAAAACAGGTAGCGATCATCACGGGAAGAAGCTCCAGAATCGTTGAAAGACGTGCCAAAGAGCTGCATATCGAGCATTTCTACCAAGGGGTAAAAGACAAAAGGGCAGTACTGGAGTCTCTGCTTGAGAAACTGGACCTGAAGATGGAGAATGTCGCTGCAATCGGTGACGACCTCAATGACCTCAGGATGCTAAAAGCAGTGCAGCTCTCTTTTGTGCCAAGCGATGCCTCGAGATATGTCGACAAAGAAGCGGATGTGGTCCTGAGCAAAAAAGGCGGGGATGGTGCCGTGCGCGAGATGATAGAACGCCTGATCATACAAGAGGGGCTTGAAGAGAAGTATCTGCAGCTATGGGTATAAGACTGGAGTATATCATCACCGCTCTCATCGGGTTGGGGGTGATGAGTTTTTTCTTGATCAACATAGAACCTGAATCCAGGGAAAAAAGCGAGAATACCCGTGAACTGGCTTTTAAAGATACCAGACTGATAGAGGTGGATACCCAGAGGATACTGGGGTTGGCGCACAGCCGTTATGGTGAATATGAAAAGAAAAGGCTGAGACTCCATGAGATCGTCTACCATACGGATGCGGTCAATCTTCTGCGTGCACAGCAGGCTACCTACAGGGGGGATGACCTCGAACTTGAAGGCAACGTGACACTCAATCAAAAAGAGGGTTTCGACTACAGGGCACAGAGAGCACGTTACAATAAAAAGAGCCAGGTCTTGACGATAGATTCCCCTTTTGAGGCACATCTGAACAAAAATATCATCACAGGAACAGACCTGGTGTATGATATGAAGGAAAAGAGAGTGACCGCTCAAAAGATCAAAGCGGTACTCTACACCATGGAAAAATAATGTATAATAACGAAACTTTAAAGGCACCGCATGTTTAGGCTAAAGTATATGCTTTTTTTTCTTTTGTCGGTTTTGATTTTTGCCGATAAAGTAGAGATCACTTCGGATGCGATGCAGGCTGAAGAGATGAAAAAAGAGGTACATTTTATCGGTAATGTCAAGATCGTGCAGAATGAAAGCTGGATACACGGAGATCGTGTGGTCGTCTATTTTGACGAGAACAACCAGACCAAAAGATACGATGCCAGCGGCAGTGTGCATTTTGAGTTCAAAAAAGAGGACCGTTTCTACAAGGGCAGTGCCAATAGAGTGACCTATGTACCGCTGGAGTCCAAATATATACTCAAAGGCAATGCCAAGATAGATGATATGATCAACAAACGCCACATCAACGGAGAGCATATAGAACTTGATCTTGTGTCCGGTTTGGCTAGTGTGGCAGGAAACAAAAAAGAGCCGGTGAAGTTCATTTTTGAAACAGAAGAGATAAAATAAAAAAGGATTGTTAGCCCGTGGAAGCACCAAGAATCATAGAAGCAGAATTTGTCAAATCAGCACAGAGTATCCATGACGCCCTTCCCGAAGATATGAGCGAAGTCGTTTTTCTGGGACGTTCCAATGTCGGCAAAAGTTCCACACTGAACCTTCTTACCGGTCGAAAAAGCCTGGCTAAAAGTTCTGCGACTCCCGGAAAGACTCAGCTGATCAACTTCTTTGAGACGCTCTATAAGTATGGAGAGGAGCGCTATCCGGTACGTTTTGTTGACCTTCCGGGATTTGGTTACGCAAAAGTTTCCAAGTCACTCAAAGAGGTGTGGCAGAAAAACCTGGTAGAGTTCATCAAAGAGAGGGTCTCGATACGTCTCTTTATCCATCTGAGGGATGCCAGACACCCCCATGCAAAGATAGATGATGATGTCCAGGAGTATATCTCCGAGTTTATCCGTCCCGACCAGCGCTATCTTACAGTATTTACGAAGATCGACAAACTCAACCAGAAAGAGAGAAGCAAACTCAAAAAAGAGTTTTCCGGAGCCATTACCATCTCCAACCTCAAAAAGAGCGGACAGGAGAGAGTCCACAAAGAGATATTGACAACGATCTTTGATATCAAAGAACCCGGAGATGAATCGTGATAGAATTGGTCAAAGCAAAACTCAGCGATATCCCGCAAATGCAGGCACTGGTCGTAAAAGAGGTGAAAGAGGGTACGATTCTCTATCGAAGCGAAGATGAAGTCGCCACCAATATCCGCTCCTATGTACTGGCAAAAGAGGGCGAAAAGGTCGTAGGGTATACTGCGCTGCATATTCACTCCAGAAGATTGGCTGAGATAAGAAGCCTGATCGTCGATGAAGCCTACAGGGGGAAGCATATTGGCCAGAGAATGGTTGAGTTCACACTTGACGAGGCAAAAATGCTCGAAGTAGAGGAGGATGTACTGGTCTTGACCTATCTCCCCGGTTTTTTTCAGAAACTCGGTTTCAAGGAGATCAGCAAAGAGGTGATCCCCGAACATAAAATATGGGCGGACTGTATCAAGTGTATCCACTTTCCGGTATGCAACGAGGTGGCATTGATCTACAAACTCTCAGAATGGGAGAATGATGGCTAAGTATCCCCGCTCGTTCAAACTTCCTTATCTCCTATGGATACTAGCGGTTATTTTTGTCATTTTCTACCCAATGTTGATCTCTATCTATGTCTTTCTGCCTCTTCTGATCGGGGTCATGGGATACCTTCTGATACTGGGGATCGAAAAAGGGGAGAAATCCTATATCTTTACGGCACTGGTCTACTTTATCAATCTGGAGATCAACCTCTCGCTGCCGTTTTTCCTGACGATTATTTCGTCATTGACAATCTATGTACTTTTTTTCCAGTCGCTGTTGTATTTCAGAAAATGTAAGGTGTGTATCCCGATCATTACGGTAATTCTGCTGGATTTTTTCTATCTCGGTTCACTATTGGCTTATGATTTTATCTTCCAGGAGACGACGATCATGCTGGATAATATACTGCTTTATTCGCTGGTGATCGATCTGCTGATAGTGGTGGTACTATGAAATACAAGTTTATCCTTCTGGTCTTTGTCTCCATATGGGCGATTATGATCGCAAGGCTCTATCATCTCAGTATCAAATCAAACTACTACTATGAGGAGCTTGCCCAGGAAAATATCGAGCGCAAACAGTTCATCAAACCGGTAAGAGGAGAGATCACTGACAGACACGGCAATCTCCTGGCGATGAACCAGATGGGTTTTTCGGTCTCTATCCTCCCTCATCTGAAAAGAAAACCGGAAAAGCTTGAGGAGGTCGTCGACAGGATCGTAGATATCTTCCCCGATCTTAACAAAACGGTGATGATGAAAGTCTATGATAAGCATGACTCCCCCTACAACCATGAGTATATCAAGGTGGTGGATTTTATCCATTACCCTGATATGATGGGAGCCTACCCCTCTCTGAGCCTCCATCCGGAGATCAGGATCGAAGCGGAGACAAAGCGTTACTACCCTTACGGCGTCTACTCTGCCCATATCGTGGGCTATACCGGAAAGTCAAACCAGAAAGAGAATGATAAAGATCCGGTGGTCAAGGAGATAGGAAAGGTCGGGAAAAGCGGCCTGGAACGGCAGTACAACGATGTGTTGCAGGGTGAGCTGGGGCACCTTGTCAGCAAAGTAACAGCGACCAACAAGGCGATCGATGTGATCGAAAAAGTTCCGCCCAAAGACAACAGGAACATTCAGCTCAATATCGATATCAACCTCCAGAAGATGATACACGACCGGTTCGGTGAGGATGCGGGTGTGGCAGTTGTCATGCGTACAAACGGGGAAGTCCTTGCTGCTGTCAGTTACCCCTCTTTTGATCCCAACCTTTTTGTAGGCGGTATCAGCCACAAAGACTGGCGTGAGCTTCAGGAAAATGTGGACAACCCTTTTACTAACAAGGTCATCCACGGTGCCTATCCGCCCGGTTCTACGATCAAAATGGGGATGGCGCTGGCATTTGCAAAGTCCAAAGAGGGTATCCTGGACAGCGAAGAGTACTGTTCGGGGCATATCACGCTGGGAAAGAGCAAACACAAGTTCAGATGCTGGTCACGCTGGGGACACGGAACGGTAGATCTCAAAAAGGCGATCAGAGAGAGCTGCGACGTCTACTTCTACAACAAGAGCCTCAAAGTGGGGATCAATGCCATGTCAAAATACCTCAAAGAGTTTGGTCTTGGTGTCAAGACAGGCATCGACCTGCCTAAAGAGTATGCAGGTGTCATGCCGGATAAGGAGTGGAAGAAAGAGCGCTATAACCAGCCATGGTACATGGGAGAGACCGTGATCGCTTCGATAGGACAGGGGTATGATCTCGTCACACCGTTGCAGGTAGCACGCTATACCTCTCTGCTTGCTACAGGGAAGCTCGTGACACCGAAGCTGGCGCAGGTGATTGACGGCAAAAAGATAGAAAAAGAGGGCAAGGCGGTCACCTTGCACCAACGCTACCTGCAGACAATCAGGGAAGGGATGTATGAGGTGTGTAACACACGAAAAGGTACGGCATACCGGACCCTGAGCGAATTGCCTGTCGTTGTGGCAGGGAAGACCGGTACCTCGCAGGTCACCTCTATTCCGCAGTCCACGATCAAGCGTCTGCAGGAGGAGGAGCTGGAGTATTACCACAGGTCCCATGCATGGATCACCACCTATGCACCCTATAAAGATCCTCAGTATGTCGTTACGGTCCTCGTGGAACATGGCGGGCACGGGGGAAGTACCGCCGGACCGATCGCGGCAGATATCTACAAGTGGCTCTATGCCAACGGCTATTTTGATAAATCCGTGGCGGATGAGTTTTAAGCCTGTTTCTGACTTGGCATTTAAGGGTATTATGTCGTGCAGCATACTTAAAATCACTGGATAGAGCCCACTTATCGTTTTGTTGTTCTTATAATCATTGCGATAATTAGTAAATGAAATTTAAGAAATTTACTATACAATGCAATCTTCGCTATATATAACAATATAACGTATTGAAATATGGATAGTGCCCTTAACACACACGATGCTTAGCAACGGTGTGTACCGATCTTTAGATAGAAGAAAAAATTTAATTACCGTTATATACCAATAAATATAATGAAAATTTTTAAACCAAAAAAAGGAAATATGAAAAACAGATACAAAACAACAGCTGCCAAAATGGCAGAGTGCATTCTTTTACACAAGTAAACCAGATGCAGCTAACAAGCAGAAAAGGACGCTTTGGCGGGGATGAAGTACGGGTGGTAGATGCTATGATCGATCTTGTCTATCCTCCTGTCCCCTTTCCTTCAAACAGAATTTTCAATGCTATGGGGGAGATGAAGATCAGGGAGATGGTAGCGCATCACCATGCACTATTACTGAAAACAAAGGTAGGGAAACTCTTTCCTGCCAATGAGGAGGCTTTGAAGATGGTGATCGACAAAAGTGCCGACTTTTTTGCTGAAGCGCTGGGTGGCGGGGAAATATTCACCGCAGTACATGGAGAACCGCACCTGAGAATGCGGCACTTCAAGGTGCCTATCGATGAACAGGACAGGGAGATCTGGTTGGCGATGTATAAAAAGACACTCAAAATGATGAACTTTCCGAAAGCGCATCTTGAGGAGTTCTGGAACTGGATCGAACCGCTCTCTATCCGTATGATCAACCGCCGCACCACTATGGAAGCGATCAGACGGTATCACTGGCATGAAGTGAAACAGGATCTTATTACAAAGGAAGGAAACTAGATGGAAAACAGAAAGATCGTATTGTCGCTATTGACATCATCACTGCTCTGTACGGTACTCTATGCAGAACCCAAAGCGTATGATGTGGACGAGGTAAATGTTGAGGCAGAGGTGCAGGAAGAGTCAAGTATCGGTACAGGATCGGTCGTGGGTGCCAAAGAGATCGAGGTGACCAGCAGTGCAGAGCTGCTCAACCCCTATAAAGCGATCTCTCTTGAAGCCGGTGTTGATATCCGGACGAAAGACCCATTTGGCATGGAAGTCTCCCATAAAATCAGGGGGAAGGCTGACAGAAATATTGGAGAGACACTGGAAGGTTTGCCGCTCAAAGGGATCGGTCCCGGTGGCGGGCTCTCCACGATGGTGGATATCGAGAATGTGCAGAGTGTCAGTGTAGAAAAAGGCCCTGTCAAGGCAGATAGCGGTTTCGGATATGGAAGTGACAATGGGATGGTTGATATGAAGCTGCAAAAACCGTCAAACGCTTTTTCTACAGAGTTCAAGCAGGCATTGGGAAGCTATGATTTCAGAAAAACCTATCTCCGTGTAGACAGTGGCGAGATAGCAGATAGAGCAAAGTTTTTTCTGTCCGGATCATTGACAAAAGCAGATAAGTTCAAAGGAGAAGGGGAGTCGCCAAACCGTAAGAACGTTGCCCTCGGAGTGGCAAGTACCTCCAATCAAGAGGTTGAGTGGGAAGTGTATGGGATCTACAATGATGAAAAAAGCATAACTATATGGGGTTGACCTATGCGCAGAGCAAGGACCTCTCCCGTTACAAAGACTATGATTACAATACAAAACTCACAGGTGATTCTGCACAGGACAGCAAATATTACGACCGAAACAGACAGGATTTTCAAACCTATACAATTATCAGTAAACTCAAAGTACCCTTATCGCAAAGAGATACTGTCACTTTCAGACCCTATTTTTTGAACGACAAAGGGTATAGTTATTCGGGAAGCGGTACGAAAGTGATTGACTGGCTTGTTGATCATGATACCTATGGGGGTGTCCTGGAGTATGCACACGAGTTTGACGATGCAAAAATAAAAGCCGGGTATTGGTACCAGGAGGATGAGTCTCCGGGACCACCGACAGCAAGAAAGCTGCGCAGTGCCGATACGATGGACTTTTTGCAATGGGAACGTATTATCAAAGTGAATAAAAAGCACACATTCAACGCACCTTTTCTTACCTATGAGCAACGGTTTGAGAGGACGATCTTAGATGCCGGGCTGAAATATCTTTGGCTGGGTGCTCCAAAGCTTACAAGTTACGACACAGCAGGTATCGGGGATATCAGTTATGAGCGTGCACTCTCACAGGTATCGTCGGTTGATTTTATACTCCCCTCACAAACACATGAGATATTTTTGCCAAATATCGGGATCACGCACTATCTCAATGATACCTCCTCTCTCAAAGCGAGTTACGGGCGTAACTATAACACCCCGAGTTATGGCTTTGGGGGAAGTATGCTCAAGTACTTTTCTGCGATAGAAGAAGATGAAGCGCTGCTGCAAAAGATGTGGAGTGATCTCAAGCCTGAAGAGTCTGATAATGTTGATATAGGGTATACCTATGAGGGATCAGATTTCTCTTTTACCTCTACACTCTTTTATTCAAAAGTGAAAAATGTCGGGGGAACATTTTATGATCCGGTACTGGATTATACCTATCAGCAAAATACAGCAGAAGCCGAGTCTTATGGGATAGAGTTGAGTGCAGGGTATCAGGTGCTCTCCAACCTTTTCATCAAAGGGGCTGCAACCTATAACCATTATGCGTTTACAACCGATATAGAGTCTTCAGCCGGTGCCTTTATAGCGTCAAAAGACAATCAACTGCCCGATGTACCGCTCTTTTACGCAAATCTCGCTGCAGAGTATGAGCTGGGGGGATATACCATTGTGCCGATTGTCCGTTACTTGGGCAAACGTTATGTCGATGTAGAGCATCAGTATAGTGTGGATTCCCATGTTGTGGTAGATCTTTCGATCAATAAAGATTTCAAGATAGATGAAAAACATACATTGAGCCTCTCTTTGGCATGTACCAATCTTTTGGATGAGGCGTATATCTCAACCTTCAGTGCTTCAGAGATCAATGTAAAACCTGAAACGACCTATACGGTGGGTGCTCCACGAACATTGTTCCTGTCGCTGAGTTATAGGTACTGATGATGCGTTTGTTTATTGTCGTTACTCTGTTCTTCTCTCTTGTGTGGGGTGAGAACAGAACGCCAACAGCAGAGGATTTTACCCAAAAACGGGTAACGCCTGCCAAGACAAAAGAGAAGATCGCCATCACCTGCTATGGGGGTGCAGTCCAACAGATAGCCCTCTTTTTGGGGGAGGATGCCATTATCGCACACCCTGGAGCAGAGAGGTTTCCGTTTTTTGAAAAGCTCTATCCCAAATTGGCCCAAAAACCGACAATCGGTACCTTTAACGATGTCAATTTTGAAACACTTCTAAAGGTAAAACCCGATCTTCTCTTTGCCGGGGTAACATCGTTAAAAACCAATGAGAGGATAGAAGCGCTTGGTATTCCTCTGTTTACTCTGGGGATAGGGCGCCATACGATAGACTCTCTGTTGCATGAGTTTCATCAGGTAGGGATCTTTCTGGGCAGAGAAAAAAAAGCAGACAAGCTTATAGCCTACTGGAGAGGGCAACTACAAAGGGTAGAAGATAAACTACCCGCTAAAGTGCAGAGAAAAAAAGTCCTTTACGTCAACGGCCCACATACGATATCGAGCGAGGGAAAAGGATGGTGGGGGGATGATTTTATTACGCATGCAGGCGGCATCAATATCGCCGAAGGGTTAAAGGTAAAAGGAGATATCTCCTCAGAGTTACTTTTAACATTTGATCCCGATGTGATCATCATTGCAAATAACAAAAACTTCAGGACATCTCCGGAAGCACTGCTGGAAAATCCTATGTATAAGAATCTCACTGCTGTAAAAAACGGAGAGGTCTATCTCTCACCGGTAGGTGGATTTTGGTGGGATCGTCCCTTGCCTGAGTCGATCCTGGGTATTTTATGGCTAGCAAAAGTGCTCTATCCCGAAGAGATGCAGGCCATAGACCTCAAAGCAGAGACCAGAGACTTTTTTAAAGACTTTTACAACTACACACTTCAAGAGAAAGAGTATCAAAGCTTTTTGCCAGAACAAAGGATATACGATGAGATTAGGCATTTTTTTATTGACAGAGAACTATGGAAGCAGTGCTTATGCAACCATCGCAAACGACATAGAGCTGGGTGTCTATGCCGAGGAGCTTGGGTTCGATGAAGTATGGTTCGCCGAACACCATTTTAACGCTTTCAGTGTGATTCCAAACCCGACACTGATGATGGCTGCACTTGCGGCAAGAACCACACGTATCCGCATCGGGAGTGCCGCACTCTTGGCACCTTTTTATCAGAGTATCCGTTTGGCAGAGGAGATCGCAACGCTTGATAATCTCTCTTCGGGGCGCATTGATGCAGGTTTTGCCAAAGGGGGTTTTGCCTATGATATCGATCTCTTTGAGAAATCTCCCCAGGATCTGCGTCAAGAGATGTTTGATAGTGTTGACAAGATAGGCGATACGCTCTATAGCAACCCGATTTTAGAACCCAAACCCCTCCAAAAAAAGATTCCTTTCTATATCGCTACTTTTTCTACAAACGAAACCATCGAGTATGCGGCAAAACATGGATATGGTTTGATGTTTTCCCAGGGTGCAACGCTTCAGGAGTGTATCGATGCACAGGAGCTCTACAGGCAGATTGCCGGAGCGTACCCCGAGGTGGTTTTGATGCGGGTATTTTATATGGATGAAGAGTATCAGAGTGCTTACCAAAACGCGCTGCCGGCTACGGATCATTTTATCAAGTCGATGCGTGCGGTAAAATCCAAAGAGAAACTCCCACGTTTTCATGAGGAAAACTATAATGCTCTGCGGGATCAGCGGTTTAAGTTTTTTGATGGAAAAAACTTTTTGGACAATGCCGTCTTAGGAAACAGGGAGGAGTGTCAGGAGCAGATAGAGAAGATAAACAGGGAGATAAAGAATCTTCATTTGGTCCTAAAAGTCGCTTCGTCGGATGCGATGCAGACACGGAAGATGCTAAAGCGATTTAGCCAAGAGATACAACCAAACCTAAAATAACAGAAAGGAAAAGAGAGTATGGAGAATGTCAATTTTTTAATGTACGGTGAACATGCAGTCGATTATGGCGTGATAGGGGCGCTTATTTTGATGAGTATCATCTCCTTGTCGCTCTTTATTGAGAGAATGTTTTTCTTCAAAAAAGTGTGTCTTGAGGAGTATGAGCATAGAGATATCCTGGAGATCGATCTTACCGATAATATCAGCATTATCAGTGCTATTGGTTCGAATGCCCCTTATGTGGGGCTTCTGGGAACAGTATTTGGGATCATGCTCACCTTTTATACTTTGGGGGATACCGGTGCAGTGGATACAAAAACGATCATGACCGGTTTGGCACTTGCACTGAAAGGGCTGATGGTAGCCATACCGTCGATCATATTCTACACCATAGCACTTCTAAAAATAGAAAAAATATTGACAAGGTTTGATGTCTACCATGGCTAAATGCAAAAAAGCGCCCAAACGGTTCGATCAGATCAATGTGATCCCCTTTATCGATATTATGCTGGTACTTTTGGTGATGGTTCTTACCACGGCTACCTTTATCAAACAGGGGATTATCCCTGTCGATTTGCCGGAAGCTAAAAAAAGCGGACAGAGAAGAGAAGAAAAAAGAGATCACTCTCTATGTCAATGCCAAAGGAGAACTCTTTTTTGAACAAGAAAAAGTGGATCTGAAAACCCTGGAAGAGAAGCTCTCTGCCATCAATAAAGAGCAAACGGTTGTACTGCGCAGCGATAAAGAGTCACGTTTTCAGGATTTTGTAGATGTCATGGATATCTTAAAAGCTTTGAAACATGAGAAGCTGTATATCGTGACTAAAAAGTAGCCGGATAATAGGTCTCTCTGTCTATCCTATCTTCCTATGAACCCCTGTATTTGAAATAAAATGGGGGGGCTCAATGTATAGATCATACTTAAAATTTTACAAGCATATGTATGATAACCAGTAGATTAATATCCTACAGCTGTTATGAAACTTTTCCCGTAAAAAACGCTATATATTTCAGTATACAATGATATAATCCTTTCCGAAAAGTTATTTTTTTGACTATCGTTATATAAGTAGATATATAATGCATATAGCTTCTAAGGAGTATGAATGAAAAAAATTGTCTTATCGGGAGTGGTTGCCGTTGTTTTGGTACCCAGCCTCTATGCAGAGGTGTTTGAACTGGGGAAGATCAATGTTGCCAGCGAGCTGAATGAAGAGAGGGTCTTTGAGGAGACGACGACAGAGGAAACGATACAGCGGGACAATGCGGTAACTGTCAGTGAAGCACTGGACAATGTCAGCGGGGTCACGCAGGAGATACAGGGAGGAAGAGCAGAGTCAACGCTCTATATCAGGGGATTTGATGCAAGAAGAATAGGGTTTTTTATCGATGGTGTTCCCGTCTATGTCCCCTATGACGGCAACTTTGACTACGGACGTTTCCTGACGACCGATATCGCAGAAATCGATGTATCCAAAGGGTACTCCTCCGTCGCCTATGGCGCCAATACGATGGGCGGGGTGATCAATGTGATCTCCAAAAAGCCAACCAAAGCGCTGGAAGGCGCTCTCAGAAGCCATGTGGTGTTTGACAGTGACGCCGGATTTGCACGGCAGGTCACTTCCCTGAATGTCGGGACGCTGCAGGAGAAATACTATATCCAGCTGGGGGCAAACTACGCCAACCAGGACCACTTCAGGCTGAGCGATGATTTTGAACCGACCGCCTATCAGCCCTCTGGCGACCGTCTGCGTTCCGAGACAAAAGATCAAAAGGTGAACCTGAAAGCAGGGTATTTTATCGATGCAAATACAGAGCTGGCATTGGGATATATCAACCAAAAAGGGGAGAAGCAGCAGCCGCCTGCCACAGATACGGAGTTCAGCAAAGAAAAATACTGGGACTGGCCTTACTGGGACAAGGAGACCGTTTACCTCAATGGACAGAAAACCTTCGATCACAGCTATCTGAAAGCGGTGCTCTATTATGACAAGTTCAAGAACTCTTTATACTCCTATGCGGATGATACCTACAGTACCTTCAACAGCAAAGGGTTTACATTCAAGAGCAAATACGATGACTACAGCTACGGTGCACGTCTCTCCTATGGAACAGAGATCGGGAAACACCTGCTTACACTCTCTGCGAACTATAAAACAGATGTACACCGCGGCTATGATATCGATAAAACAGATTCCGCTGTAACGATGATCGAAAAGTATGAAGACCGTACCCTCTCGTTCGGGGTGGAGGATGCCTACAGGCTTTCTGATCAACTGGAGCTTCTTGGCGGCATCAGCTATGACCGAAAAGAGGGGGAGTATGCCTATGATGAGGACTCGGCGACAGCAGGAATCCCGCTGGGGACACAGGACACCTACAACCCGCAGATCGCACTGGTCTATAAAGCAGATGCAAGCAGCATCTACAGGGCGAGTATCGCCAGAAAAACCTACCTGACGTCGATGAAGGACAGATACAGCAGAAGACTGGGGTCGGCAGAACCGAACCCGGATCTGGAGTCCGAGAAATCCACCCATTTTGAACTGAGCTATGATAAAAAGATAGACAATACACAGATAGGCATTACCGGTTTCATTGCCCGGGTGGATGATGCGATTCAGAATGTTCTGCTCAGCGACAGCGGCACACCCGGAGATACGAAAGATGATCTCTTCCAAAACCAGAATATCGGCGAGTTTGAACACCGCGGTATAGAGCTGGATCTGAACTATCAAGGGGAGAGTTTCCAGGCAGGCGGTAACTATACCTATCTCTCCCTGGTAAACAAAAGCGACAATGATGCAAAACTGACCGATGTGCCAAAACACCAGCTCTTTGCCTATGTCCAAAAAGAGCTGACCCCAAACCTCTCGCTATACGGAAATGTCAAAATGAGAAAAGGGGCCTATGAGCAGAAAATGGACCGCACCTACGTCATAAACCCGACATTTACCACGCTGGATGCCAAAGTGGTCTATACCCCTTGGGAAGATCTGACCGCCGAGTTCGGTATCAAGAATATCACGGATAAGTATTATGCCTATGACAGTGCGTTCCCTATGCCGGGGAGGGAGTTCTTTGTGACAATGGAGTATAAGTTCTGATGAAAAAGATCGTTCTCTTTTTAACCCTCATTCTTTCACTGCACCTCCACGCCGATACGAAACCGCTACGTGTTGCGGTGATCGGGGGTATCACGATGAGCGGATTGTGGGAAGAGATCTCTGTTGCTTTTGAAAAGAAGTACGGAATACCGACCGAGCTGGTCGTCACGGGACCCAAAGGAGTCCTGAACGCCTATGCGCAAAAGCATCCGGTGGACTTCATCACGATGCACTCCAGCGACACAATCTCCAATCTCGCTTCAAGCGGGATGATCGAAGGGCTAACTCCGTGGATACACAATGCCCAGATGCTTATCTCGGAGCGATCCAACCCTGCAAAGATCAGCGACAGCGATACGCTGGAGGTAGCGCTGAAGAAGATCGAGGAGACTAACAGTACCTTCATGATACACCTGAGCGGAGGGACCTTTGAAGTCTTTCACGGGCTGGGCAACCGATATGGATTTCATCCAAAAGTTGTTCTGACACAAAAGAAGCACGGTTTTCTAAAAGACGTGGTATCCCGGAAAGCCTATACGCTCTTTGGCGTGATCCCTTTTCTGATGAAAAAACATTCCAATCCGGATATCAAAGGGTATCTGATCGATGCGGAGGCGCTGCATAGACCCTATCTGGCAGCAACAGGGACCATCCAAAGGATAGGAAAAGAGCGCTACCGCAATGCCAGGCTTCTGGTGCAGTTCTTGACTTCTCCTGAAGTACAGCAGCTTATCCGTGACTTCAGACTCGAAGCGTTCCCGCAGGTCCCGGTCTTTTTTCCGGCAAGAGCCAGGTGAAAAGAGCTGGGAAAATGCTTTAAGTCCTATACTTTTATGCGCATAGATCTATGCGTTTTCAAAATCTTTTCAAGGAGATGATATGGGGATAGAAAAAACAAATCTTTCAGAAATAGATTTTTCCAATCTTTACAGCCGGCAAATGGAAAACTCCACGTTTCAGGGCAAAAGCGCAGCAGATTGGGATGAAAAATCGAAAAACTATCTTGCATCGATGAAAGAGAGCGACTATCTCAAGAGAATGATGGAGCTGATCGATCTGACGGGTGCGGAAACGCTGCTTGATATCGGCTGCGGGCCGGGAACTCTCTCTGTTCCTTTGGCAAAAAAGCTCAAACATGTCTTTGCGCTTGACTATTCCGACGGGATGTTGGCCAGCCTTGCCGAAGAGTGCCGGGCGCAAGGGGTGGAAAATGTCATCCCCTTGAACCGTTCATGGGAGGAGGAGTGGAGTGATATACCGCAGGCTGATATCGTGATCGCATCAAGATCACTGGAGGTGAAAGAGATAAAAAAGGCATTGGAGAAAATCGTATCCAAGGCAAAAAGCAAAGTCTATCTTACCTTCAAAGTCGGTGGAAGTTTTGTCGATGAGGAGATACTGGAGTCTATCCAACGCCAAGTCATCCCCAGACCCGATTATATCTATCTTGTCAATACGCTTCATCAGATGGGTATCTATGCCAAAGTTGATTTTATACGATCCAAAAACAGTAAATTCAAGAGTGACGATAGCGAGAGTTTTATCAAGAAGGTACGATGGAGCCTTGGGGAACTCACTCCGTTTGAAGAGGAAGCGCTGAAGAGCTATTTTCAAAATGTTTATCATAAAACGCAGGATCAGAGTTTTACAGACTGGGCACTGCTTTCATGGGAGGTCAATCCATGAAATCTATGATTTTCGGGCTATAAATTCCAGGTATCAAGAGATTTGTACTATAATATTGGGTATGATGCAGAAATACAACATTTTTATCGTAAGGACTGGAGAATGAAAAAATGGGTAGTGTAAAATAATTTCTGTAAATTCAAAAATCAACTATGATGACAAGAAAAAAGGATCATAGAAGATGGAATTAAAAGGAAAAAATTAGAGTTAGATTTAGAGGAGTTGATGCCGCTGTTGATGGTCAATAAACAAGAGGCATTTC
>JACXUO010000027.1 GCA_014763885.1 Campylobacterales bacterium | reverse complement strand
AAGGTGAGGGTGGAGCGGGTTTAGGCAGAGGAACTAAGCTCCGTAGGTCGGGGTATCTCTACCCCGACAATAAGCATTAATCCACTTCAATATCTGGTGTCGGGGTGAGGACACCCCAACCTACGAAATCATGACAATCTGGCATATCATCCAACATCCAACCCAAATTTTCTTATCATACTATCATGCAATATAGACGAGTTTTTGTTTGTTTCCCCTCCTAAAAGCAGTAGGTTTGGCACTGCCAAACGTCTCTTGAGAGGATAATCCACTTATTTCTGATCTTACCCCTCTATCTTGGTGCGTGGTTACGCGCCCTACGCGGTTGATTTTATTATACAAACCAAATAAAACGTTGGATAGCACCAAAGCTGCAACGCGCCTGCCCTTACGGTGTTACAGATCTTGCGATATTCCCCGATTTCGGCCTTTTGGAGCGTTTTCTTTCATTCATATGCACATCAAGCTGCGGCAGCGGCATATCGATGCCGTTGGCCTGCAGGGTCTCGTAGATGAGGATGAGCAGGTTGGAACGGGTGGAGGGTCTGAGTCCTTCGATCCATACCAGCAGCTCCAGTTCTATGAAGCTCTCTCCAACAGTTTGCATCCAAACATTGGGTTTTTTGCGGGGGATATCGCGGATGAGTTTGATCTTGCTCTCCGTGACTGCATTGATGATCAGCGACCTGATCTTTTTGATATCGCTTCCATAGGGGACTTTGAAGGGGACGTAGATTCTCCGTACCCTATCCTCCATTGTCAGGTTGATCACCTGGCCGTCGATAAGGTCGCTGTTTGGAATGACGATATCGATGTTGTCAATCGTACGCAGGTGTGTCGCTCTGTAGCCTATATCCATCACTTTGCCTGTCAGGTCTCCTTTGATCGTGATATAGTCTCCCGTCTTGATATACTTTTCACTCAAAAGTACCATT
This sequence comes from Campylobacterales bacterium, assembly GCA_014763885.1. Classification (GTDB taxonomy): domain Bacteria; phylum Campylobacterota; class Campylobacteria; order Campylobacterales; family Sulfurovaceae; genus Sulfurovum. Next base: position 25,407 of record JACXUO010000027.1, on the reverse strand, counting down.
CCCGAAATCATACTGGAGACAATGCTTCTGAGCGCGAATCCCATACCGATCGAGAGTGCACCGGCAATGACGGCAAGATGGGCGATACTTAGGCCTATACTCCCCAATGCGATCACAAAAGCGGCAAAAAGGATCAATGTCACCCCGATATTGGCAATGATCTTGATGGAGACAGCCCTGGTCTCTTTGCGTTTTTTGTGCAGCATGATAAAGAGGCGGAAGTAGATCCTGGCAATGATAAATCCTATCAGGAGAATCCCGAGCAGTTTGAAGATACTGAGAAAACTGATCGGTGTTTCGTCTAGTACGACAAAAGGCTTTTGGAAAGAATCATAGAACTTCTCAAAGCTTGAAAGGAGCTTCTCCCTGAGCGAAAGGACGTTATAGTCTATTGCCTCTTCACTCTCTTTGCTCAGCCTTTCAAACTCCGTCAGTTTGGCATACAATAGCGTATCCTGAGCGGAGAGCTGGGAGAGGATGCTGCGTATCTCTTTTTGGGATTCGAGGACGGATTTGAACACTTTGGACTGAAAGTAGTAGAAGCCGGCAAGAAGCTCCTTCTCTGCAAGCTTCAGCAGGGTCTTATCCTTCTCTCTGGTCAGGTTTTCGATCTTCTCTGAAAGTTTTTTGGAGATATTCTCCTGTGAGAGAAGTTCACGTTCTTTGGTGAGGTTTGCAGCGATCAGTTTTTTATTGATGTTTTGAAGCGCTTTTACGGCTTTGGCGATATCGCTCTCAATTTTTGTGATGTCAAACTTGACTTTTGCGATCAGCGAAGAGAGGGTATTTTCTCCCTCTTCAATGAATGGGGTCAGGCTTTTTACCGTCAGTTCGTCATGGCGCTGTTTGAGCTTGTAGTAGGCGAACTGAAGCTGGTAAAGCTGGAGATTTTTGTTCTGGGGATCGGTGATGGATTCGATGGTTTTTTTGAGATATCCGAGCCTCTCCTGGGTAAATACCTGCATCGTCTCGAGTTTATTTTTCTGCTCCAACGCCGACGAAAGCAGCTCAAACTGTTTCATAAATTCGGTTTCGCCTATAGTCTCTTTCTCAAGCAGTGAAATATCAAAAGTCTGAACCTGCGGTTCTCTGGTAATCAAGGTCCTTAGCTTTTCAAGCAGTACTTTTTCGTTTTTGAGCCGTTCGGCCTCCTCGTCATCCATCGGTGTGATGTTTGAGAGTTTCTGTGAGAGCTGCTCATAATAAGTCAGGGTGTTTTCACCTTCATAAAGCTTTGTATCGACCGGTATGGACCAGAGCGTAAAAGTCAGGAGAAAAAAAGACCACAGGAATTTCACGTATCAGCCTTTTGCTATAAACTTCTCTACCATCATAGCATAGATTCGGAGTGATTTCTACTTATGGGTCCCAATGAATGATCATGCTTTTGAGAGACAAAAGCGTTATCGGGAAACATCAGGAGAGAAGTAAAGTTTGGTATAATATGACAAATTAAAATCACAAACGGAAAAATCGGAAATGACATTAGAAGAACTAGACAAAAAATATGTGCTTCATACCTATGCACGTGACTATACGAACTTTGTCAAAGGCGTGGGGGCTACACTCTACGACGAGAATGGGAGAGACTATATCGATTTCGGTGCGGGTATCGCGGTAAACTCTGTGGGGCACAACCATCCCAGGCTGGTGGAGGCGATCTGCAACCAGGCAAAGAACATCATCCATATCTCAAACCTTCAGGTGATCGAACCGCAGGCAAAACTGGCGCAGAAGATGGTCCAACTCAGCGGATATGATATGGGCGTCTTTTTTGCCAACTCAGGTGCGGAGGCGAACGAAGGGGCGATCAAGATCGCCCGCAAGTACGGTGAGACGAAGTTTGAGAACAAGCGTTACAAAGTGATCACGCTTGAACACTCGTTTCACGGCCGTACGATCACTACAGTGAAAGCAACAGGACAGGAGAGTTTTCATACACCGAACTTCTCTCCCTATCCTGAAGGTTTCAGCTATGAAAAGAGCATCGAGGATGTCTACAGAGCGATCGATGATGAGACCGTAGCGGTACTGATCGAACTGGTCCAGGGCGAGGGCGGTGTCCAGCCTTTTGAAAAAGAGGAGATCCAACAGCTTGCCGCACACCTCAAAGAGAAAGGCATTTTGCTGATCGTGGATGAGGTACAGACGGGTGTCTACCGTACCGGTGAGTTCCTTGCCTCCAATCTCTATGAGATCGAACCGGATATCATCACGCTTGCGAAAGGACTTGGCGGCGGGGTACCTATCGGTGCGGTGATGACCAGGCATAAGGAGCTTCTGGTTCCCGGAGATCACGGCAGCACCTTTGGAGGAAACTATCTGAGTACGGCTGCCGGGTTGGCGGTACTGGAGATCCTCGAGGAGTACTATGAGAGCGGTGCAGTAGCCGAAGCGCTGCTCTACTTTGAGGGGAAGCTTCAGGATATCGCAGCGCGTTATCCGAGTCTCTTCGAAAAAGAGGTAGGTATCGGACTGATGAGAGGATTGCGGGCAAAATCTGCCGAGATACAGGCTGCAACGATCAAGAGTGCGATGAAAGAGGGGTTAGTGATCCTGAAGGCGGGACGCAACACGGTACGTTTCCTGCCCAGCATCACGATCACCAAGGCAGAGATAGATGAAGGGTTCAAGCGCCTCGAATCTACACTGGAGAAGGTAAGTAGCAATTAAAATGTAAAAAGCGCGTAGGGTGCGTAGCCACGCACCAAAATAGAGGTCTGCAGGGCAGGGCTTTTAAGCCCACGCTGTGAGATAGCCTAGTCAGAACGAAAATGTAGCCACGGAAGAGAAAAAATGTTGCTCAGTAAAAAGGAGATGTAGAGATGAAACAAAGCATAATGAGAACAGTGTTACTGGCGGCGGGAGTATCGATGCTCTCTTATGCAGATGAGTTGGGAGAAATCCTCTCGACCAAGAAATCGATGATCTTTGATTATCAGATGCAGACCAATGAGCTGGAGAGTGACAAGCTATATAAAAGCTGGATCAATCCTGTTAATGTGCGCTATAGTAAAAGTTTCAATGAACAATTTAAGACAGGTACGATTATTACTGAAAACTTCACAGTGAGTATTGATCAGCCTATCTTCCGTTCAGGCGGTATCTACTATGCGATGAAGTACTCTGAGGCACTGCGTGAGGCCAACAGTGCAGAGATCAGGCTGCAAAGGCGGATGATGATCACTGATGCAGTTACGACACTCTTCAATATCCACAAAAACAGGCTTCAGCAAAAGAAGATGCACTATCAGATCAACAACGACAAGATCGATATCCGCCAGAAGCGAGACAGCTACAATGCGGGGCTGCTTGACAGCAGTTTCCTGGACCAGGCGATGCTGAAAAAAAGCCAGGACGAGACGACGCTGCTGGAGCTGGAACTTGGGTTGCGGGCATACCAACAGCAGTTTTCTCTCCTCAGCGACAAAGACCCCGACACCCTGAAGCTTCCCACGCTGGCACTTGTCAACAAGCAAAACTACAAAGAAGCGAACCTTGAACTGCAAAGAGACAGGCAAAAAGCACTCGAGATGAGCCATAACCAGAAGATGACATGGGCAAAGTATCTTCCAACAGTAAGTGTTAATGGACAGTATACGGATGGTGACCTCAATCCGCTTTATGCAAATCCTAATTTGAAAGAGAAATATTATAGTTATGGAATTTCTGTCAGTATGCCGCTGGATATCAACACGTTTGATGATATCGAGGCAAGCAAAGTAGCGAAACTTCAGGCTGAGGTGGAGGTGCTGGATCGTGAAGAGACTGTGGAGCAGGAGTATGAGTGGATCATCAGCAATCTTGAGATCCTGGAGAGGAAGATCGCATTGGCGCGCGAAGATGAGAAACTCTATGAGAATCTTTATGAAGTGACAAGCAATCTCGCTAAAGCAGGAGAGAAGACCTCTCTGGATGCCGAAGTGATGCAAAATACACTCCAGATCCGTAAACTTGACCAGAAGATCTATGCCATCGATAAGCAGATTGAGTTGCTGAAGCTCTATGCAAGGATGGCAGAGTAATGCGTTTCAGCAGTTATATGAATGAATGGCTCTATGGAGAAGAAGGGTACTATAAAACGTTCAAGGCGATAGGAAAGAGCGGGGACTTCTATACCGCCGTCAGCACCAGCAGGTTTTTCGGTGCAAGTATCGCCAACTATTTTTATAAACTTTTGAGTGAAGGGAAGGCAGACCGGAACGGCTGGCTAATCGAGGTAGGGGCACATCAGGGGTATCTGCTCTGTGATATGATCCAGTGGCTCTATACCTGTGATCCCACCCTGGTGGAGACGCTGAATTTCGGCATCGTAGAGCGCCAGCCGGAACTGCAGAAAGCACAGCTGGCATATATCCGGGAGCGTTTCGGGGAGGATATCAAGATCACCCACTTTAATGATATCAGCGAGGTCAAAGCAGCGTATGCCTTTGTGGTGGCCAACGAGATCTTTGATGCATTTCCCTGCGAACTCCTGAAAGATGGCAAGATCGCAGTCGTTGACGATCATAGTATCGGTTGGGAAGAGGCGCCTGAAGCCCTGCTGCAATGGGCCCAAAAGCACTATCTGAAACAGGGAGAGATCGCTGTAGGGTATGAAACATTTTCCCAGGCGATGGCCGAGGGGATCGAGAAGTGTGATTTTGTCAGTTTTGACTACGGGGAGAAGTATGTCCGCAATGACTTCTCTATCCGGGTCTACAGAGCGCACGAAACCTTTCCGCTCTTTGATGAAGAGCTGAATCTTACCGACGCTTACCAAAAAGACGATATTACCTATGATGTGAACTTCGGGCATGTGATAGAGGCGTTTACGGCTGCAGGTTTTGCCGAGGAAGCGTATGAGACCCAGGCACGGGCGCTGATCCGTTTCGGGCTGATCGATATCCTGGAGATGTTCTCAAAACAGGCGGACAAGGCAGCCTATGCCAGAGAGGCGGATAAGATCAAGACGCTGATCGCTCCCACGATGATGGGTGACCGCTTCAAGATGGTGCACTTCAGAAAGTAAAATCCTGAACCAGGCTTGATGCCGGTTTAGTGATTTTGCATCGCTTTAAGCAGTGTGCATCGTTTGATCGCAGCTGCTTCGCTTGATAACATCTCCGTATACTTTTCAAACTTCTCCTCCCCGATCATCGCGATACACTCTTCCTTCGTGACTGTTTTATCGGCGATATATTGTGCATCTTCATTTTCTTTTTTGACCGGGGCAGGTTGTGTTTTGTTCGAAGGATACATATATTCGGAGCTAAGATTGCCAGACTGAACCTCCTTGGGATTAAACGCCTTTTCAGGCGCTGCAGGAGTGTGTTGCTGGGGTGTCTGCGCCCGGGGATTCCGGGGCTCTTTTGGGGTGATCTTCTCTGACTGGTCAGAGCTGCAGCCTGCTACAAAGAGTGCCAGGAATATGATTGCCAGGGGTTTCATCGTGTTCTCCTTTTTGATGAGCGTTTATAGTTCAATGGCTACAATGGCTATGGCAAAACCGCCATCATGGCTGATAGAAAGCGACGCGTTTTTGATCTGATGCCGTGCCTGCGCCTGAGGGGAGAGGCTGAAATGCGGCGCACCTTTTGGGTCTTTGAAGATGATGATATCATGAAAGGAGAGCTCTGCACCTATCCCGCATCCCAATGCCTTGGCGATCGCCTCTTTGGCTGCCCAGAGTCCGGCAATGGACTCAACTTTTCTGGATGCATCGATCTCGGAATCGGTCAGAAAGCGTTCCTGAAACTTCACGCCGTACTTCTCGATCATCCCGCGTATGCGTTCTATCTGTATAATATCTGTGCCTATTTTCATAGGAGTATTATATCAGCATCTTGCATGAGTTGGGCTTCTATTTTTATGGTATCCACTTTTGCCAGACATGATACAGCATTTTAAACCTGATGATAAGCAATGTATGAAAGAGCAAATATCCCTTAAGCGAATTGGATATAGAGTTGAGAAAGCATAGTGCGATTAAATTTAAGAATAATCTTATACAATTCGTTGTTTATAGGTTTATATAACGATACGGTTTCTATATCGTTATATATTGTACTATACAGAGGGGGAATGTTTGTTTAAAATCGATATGAAAAATATGAGGCAGATGCCCAAAATTGTCAAAATAGATGCAAGCTGGAATCTCTCTTGCATACTCTTTTAACACATTATAGGGAGGACAGAGTGTTAACAAAAAGGATTTTTTTATTTTTAGCGGTTTTGAGTCTCTCATTGCAAGCAGCATCTATCAATGAGGAGCCTCAAAAAGTGTTTGGTTCTTCACCGCCGATGAACTATCTTCTGTATGCGATCAATCCGCAGAAGATGGCCGGTTTGAATTTTGACGTGAAAAACCTGAATAATAATGGCGATGAGCGCTATTTGAGCAAATCGTTTCTGGAGCTTCCGGTGATAGGTACGTTCCACAGTACGGGACCGGGGATGAATGTAGAGACGATCCTGAAGTACAAACCGGATCTGATACTGATCTGGGAGGATGACTATCTTCATACAAAGGTTGCACAGGAGATCGCAAAGACAAAGATCCCTACGCTGACACTTCCCTTTCGCAAGATAGAGTCGATGGCCTCTTCTATTTTTCTCGCTGCAGAAGCCATGGGTGAAAAGCAGAGGGGAGAGCTGCTGGGTGCGTACACAAAAGAGCGTATGGCGTATGTCAAGAGTGCGCTTGAAGGGGTTCAGCCCACAAAATACTACTATGCCGAGGGGGTAGACGGACTAGCGACCGAATGCAATGACTCCTTTCATGTCGAAGCGCTGAACTACGCAGGGGGCGAGAATGTACACAAATGTACACAGAGCAATCTCCGTGGCCTTGAGCGCATTACGTTCGAGACGCTTTTGGGATACAACCCTGAGGTGATCATCGCACAAAATCGACTGGTGTATAACGAGATCGTGTCAAACCCGCTCTGGCAGCACCTGAAGGCGGTGCAGAAAAAACGGGTCTATCTTGTCCCGAACAGACCCTTCAACTGGATCGACAGACCGCCCTCTTTTATGCGGATCATAGGGATAGAGTGGCTTGCTTATCGCTTTCATCCCAAAGTGTATAGAGCAGATATTTATGCGCAGATCAAAAAGTTTTACAAGCTCTTTCTGGATGTAGAGCTTACCAATGAAGAGATACAACAAATTTTAGGAGAAGCATAGGATGAAAAAAAGAAGTATTGTTTTGTCGCTTGTCGCAACAGCGACACTGACGGCAAATCCCATAAGTATAGAATCGATCGTAGTCAATGATGTAATGGCAGAAGGAGATCCTCTCTTTTTGGAGGAGCATAATCTCTCAAAAGCCGACAATAGTGAGCACTTTACCTCCAAAAGCATTGCAACGCTTTCGAGCCATGCCAATATGAACCCTTACACGGTGATCGCTTTTTCCCCGTCGGTGAATTTTACCCCGGCAGATACCGTGGGATCCAATGAACCTTCATTCCACGACCCGATCCGTATTCGGGGAAAGAGCCAGTCGGGACCGGGAGGTGTCTATATGATCAACGGTATGCCGCTCTCTTCAAACCCGGGAGGCGGAAAACATATGCTTGATATGGAGAACATCGCTTCGATCGATCTGCTCAAAGGGTATCTCCCCGTGGATAAGAACCTGGGATTCTCAAGCCTTATCGGAAAGGTGGACCTGAATGTCCTGGCTCCCAAAAAAGAGGCCGGAGCCATCCTGTCGCAGTCGTATGGTTCGGAGAATTTCAAAAGAACATTTGTACGGTTTGATACGGGAAAGATAGGGGATTTCTCCGCTTTCGGTTCTTTTTCTTCCCTCTCAAATGATAAATACAAAGGGGAAGGCGATCTTGAAAGAGTCAACGGCATGGTGGGGCTCTCCTATGAGCCAAATGAGCGTTTTGAAGCAAGCCTCTATGTCATTCGGAACAGTGATGAACACCATAACTATGACTCTCTGAGCTATGCCCAGATAGAGGATCTTGATACCTATTTTGATAAAGATTTCAAAACAACCAAACCGACATCAGCAAACGATGTGGATTACTATGATTTCAACAAGCAGGATTTTCTGACGACCAATATCTTTGCTGATATTGCCTACAAACCAACCTCTGATGACACGATCACATTCAAGCCCTACTATAAACAGGATAAGGGGGAGATCTTCTTTTCAAAATTTGATGCGACACCGGCAAAACAGGGAGTGATCAATTGGAAGATGGATCATGACCTTTACGGTGCCGTTGCGGCGTATGAGCACCGCTTCAGCGAGGCGCTCAAAGCCAAAGCAGGGTACTGGTACCACAAGCAGCTTCCTCCCGGGCCTCCGACGGACAGACGCTTGTACGGGGTGGATGCAGGCGGGGAGCTTTTCTTTAAAAAATATGCCTCATTGGCAGAGGTGGAGCATCATGAATTACAGTCTCCGTTCGTGGAGGTAAGCGGAGAGGCGGAGAACTTCATCTACTCTGCCGGTCTGCAGTACCAGAACTTTCAACTCAGTCCGATCAAAAACTATCTGACGGACAGCAATACAAGCCTCGATTATGAGACGGCTATCGCTACAGCAACATTTGATCCGTGGGGGAGTGTCGAAGCAAAGACTTTCAAAACCTGGCTGCCATCCGTCTATCTGGCGTACAAGCTTGATGAGAGGAGTGCTGTCTATCTTGACTATTCGCGTACCTACGGGTTTGATGTAAACCTCTATCCGACCTATACGAGCAACTATGCGAATTTCAAAGGCAAGGGGATCACGCTGCAGCAGCTTTGGAACGATCTGGAACTGGAGACATCCGACAATATCGATCTCGGGTATAAAACAACCATCGGTGCGGTCACACTCCATCCGAGTCTTTTTGTCTCTTTTGTAAGCAATAAGCAGGCAAATATCTACGATAGGGATCTGGAGGTGAACTACCCCGCTAACCTTGGCGATGCTTTGGGATACGGGGCGGAGTTCTCAGCATATGGTGCCGTAAACGATGATCTGGACTTTATGATGGGACTCTCCTACAACCGCTATGCTTTTGATCAGGATTTTGCGACGAGCGCAACCGCCACAAGTGATATCAAAGGCAATCAGCTTCCGGATGCACCGAAGATCATGGCAACAGGAGCACTTTCATACTATCTGGACAACTGGACCTTTACCCCAAGCGTGCGTTATACATCCAGCCGCTACGGAGATGTGGAGAATACACAAAAGGTGGATGCGTTTGCCGTGGCAGATCTGGATATCTCCTATAAGGCAGAAAACTTCCTGGGGTCAAAAAATACGCTCTTTCGTCTGACAGCGACGAACCTTACGGATGAAAAGTATATTTCAACGATCACTACGCCGGATAATGTGCTTGCAGCATCTGCTACATCAAGCACCTACCAGACAGGTGCATCGCGCATGGTGTTCTTCAGTGTCACTCTGAAGTATTAGGGATGAGAATGGTCGGAAAAGAGAGCCGATATATCCTGGCGGGAGTAGTGATTTTAGGTTTTCTTGCGCTCTTCTCCCTCCTTTGGGGGCAGTACCCCATAAGCTTAGAGGTATTTAGTGCGTATATTAATAATCTGATATTCTCTACGCCCGTAGATGAGTCATATAATCTGGAGCTTGTCCATAACATTATTACGGAGATCCGTCTGCCGCGCATCCTGTTGGCGATACTGATCGGCGCGGCATTGGCGACAAGCGGGGCGGTCTTTCAGGCGATGTTTGTGAATCCACTGGTTTCACCCGGTATCCTGGGTGTACTTGCCGGCGCATCCTTCGGTGCAGCCTGCGGAATGCTGCTCAGCGAGAACTGGTTTGCGGTGCAGGTCATGGCATTTGTTTTTGGCTTTATTGCAGTGGGCTTTGCCGTGCTGGTAGGGTCGATGGTGACCAATTCTCGCTCGACCGTGATGCTGGTACTGGGCGGAGTGATCAGCGGATCGCTGTTTACCTCGCTGCTCTCTGTGGTGAAGTATGTTGCGGACCCCTACAGTACCTTGCCGGCGATTGTCTACTGGCTGATGGGGTCGCTCTCCATGGCGCAGCTGAATGAAGTGCTTCTTGTCGCTGTACCTATCCTGATGAGTATTGCGGGGATGGTCTTTATGAGCAAATATTTTGATCTTCTCAGCCTGGGTGATGAAGAGACAAAAGCACTGGGGGTCAATGTAGGGCTGATCCGTATCATCGCGATCGTTTTGGCCACGCTCGCCAGCTCTTTGGCGGTGGTGATGGCGGGGATTATCGGCTGGGTAGGGTTGATCATCCCCCATATCATCCGGATGGCGATAGGACCTTCCCACAAGCTTTTGGTACCGCTGAGCGCAATCGTCGGCGGCGTTTTTCTGCTTGCTGCGGATGCGGTGTCGCGTCTGGCACTCAGTGTTGAGATCCCGATAGGGATACTGACTTCACTGATAGGGATTCCTATCTTTATTATTGTACTGAAGAATGCGAGGGCAGCATGGAACTAGCACCGATGATCGAAGTGAAGGATCTTCATTTCGCCTATAAAAAACACCAAGTGCTCAAAGGAATCGATTTTTCGCTATATAGGGGAGAAGTGGTCTCTTTACTCGGGCCGAACGGATGCGGGAAGAGTACCCTGATCAGGCTGATACTCAAGCTTTTGGACGGGGAGGATAAGATCAGGCTGGAGGGGAGAAGCCTGAGAGCGTACTCCCATAAAGAGATCGCTGCGCATATCGCCTATATCCCCCAGTACCATCATGTCCCTTTTGGCTATTCGGTACTGGAGATGGTGGTGATGGGACGTATCTCAAAGCTCGGTTTTTTTGCTTCACCGTCAAAAAGAGACTATGAGATCTCTGCTGCAGCACTGGAGCGTGTCGGTATCGCAGCGCTGAAAGAACGTCCCTTTGGACAGCTAAGCGGCGGTCAGAAACAGCTTGTGCTTTTGGCACGCGCCATTGCACAGGAGGTGAATGTTTTCATCATGGATGAGCCGGTAAACGGGCTTGATTACGGAAACCAGATCCGTCTTTTGGAACTGATCGGTTCGCTTGCAAAAGAGGGGTATACCTTTTTGAAAACGACACACTACCCCGACCATGCACTTCTTGTCTCCAGCCGTGTTGTCGTGATGAACGGAGGGAAGATCATAGCGGACGGAGCGCCCGAAGAGGTGATCCACAGCGATATGATCAAGCATGTTTACGGGATCAACGCCGAGATCATTACACATGATCTCCATAAGCTCTGTGTACCTGTATTCAGGTAAGCAGAATTTTTTTGGATAGCGTTATATAGATAAATATACAAAGAAGGGAAGAGAATGAGGATTTTCATTTTAATCGTAGGTTTGCTGACGCTTGGGCTTGAGGCAAGGGTCATTACGGATGATTACGGAAGGGAGGTAGAGGTCCCTGAAACGGTCACAAAGATCTATGCGGCTTCTCCTCCGCTGACCATGAGCCTTCTGGCGTTTGATCCGGGTGTGATCGCTGCACTGAATATGCCCTGGAGCGAGCAGCAGAAGCCATATGTGGGAGAGGCGTATGAGAGACCCGTGGCGGGCGGTTTTTTCGGGCAGGGGATGCGGCCCAATTTTGAGGTGCTTGCCGAGTCAAAACCCGATGTGATCATCATGTGGGGGCGCATGAACGGCGCCCGGAAGATCGTACAGAAGCTTGAAAAACTTGGGATTCCCGTGCTGATGGTCCGCAATGACTCTATCAGAGATCTGGTGAGCCAGTTTGAGCTCTACGGCAGGCTTACGGGAAATACAAAACGGGCCAAAGCGCTTGTCGCCTATACCCGTGAGACCCTTTCGCTGATCGATGCACTTCAGGAGAAGCTTGCGGCGCGAAAGCCGGTGCGTTATTACTTTGCCGAGGGGGTGGACGGGCTCTTCAGCGAGTGCAGGGGATCGTTCCACCTTGAACCGTTCCGCTACAGCGGTGCCGAGAACGCGCTGGATTGTCAGATGAGCTCGAACTACGGGATGGAGAAGATGAGCGCGGAGAGTGTCGTGATGGCAGATCCCGATGTGATCGTTGCGATGGAACCGCTTTTTGCAGAGGGGATCGAGAAAAACCCGCACTTCCAACATCTTCGTGCCGTGCGCAACAAAAAGGTCTATCTTGTACCCTCAACACCTTTTAATTATATCTCACGGCCACCCTCTTTTATGCGGCTTCTCGGGATCAGATGGCTGATCCACGCTTTTTATCCGGAGCTTTTAGAGGTCTCGCCGGAAGAGGAAAAAGCGCGTTTTGAGAAGATATTTTTTAAAAACTACAACAACCATAAAAAATAGGAAGGGAAAAGGATGAAACAAAAATTACGGATAAGTGCAGCAATGATGCTTTTGCTGCTGGGAAATGAAGTGGCGGCGGAAACGTACGCTCTGGAACCGGTGAATGTCAATGATACAGGAACATATGAGCGTGACGATGTTGCTTTGGATAGCCCGACAAATCTCTACAAGGTAGAAAAAAGCGCACGATTTGCCACGGAGGTGATCACCAGAGAAGAGATCGAAGCGCATCAGCCCAAAGATATATTTGATCTTTTGAACAAAGCGACGGGTATGGATCTTACCTACCATGGGCGCCGCAGTCCCTTTTCGCTCAATATGCGCGGGAACGGAAATATCACCTATATCATAGACGGAGCCATCCTGCCCCCTTCTACCAGCCGTATCCTCTACAAGATCCCGATGCTTGCGATCGAAGAGATACAGATCGTACGCAGTGCGACAGCGCTCTCTATCGCCCCGTCGATCAATGTCGGGGCATCCAACAGCGGCTCCGGCGTCAATATCGCCTATGTGATCATCCGTACCAAAGAGCCTAAAATGACCGAGGGGGTTCTCAGCGCTTTTTATGAAAAAGCGGTCTCGCAGCCGGGTGCAAACGGACAGAGCCTCTATGCAGGAACACGTTTTGGAGATAAAAACTCCTGGAACGGTTACATGGGTATCATGCTTTCGCGTTTTGAGAGGAAAAGCAAAGATACATGGTTTGACGGCTCAGACAGTCAATCCGGTATGTTCAACGGCGGAATACGTAACGGCGGCTTTGCACTGAACTTTATGGCATATAAAGACAGCGGGCGCCTTGAGATGCAGCGGGGGGTGAAACACGACGGGACGCTGGATGACTCCAAATGGTATTATGATCCGCTGAAGACGACCATACTCTCTCTTGACGGGAGTATGCTCTGGAACGAGCACCATGTCACGCTTTTCTCTTTGGCGCAATCAAAGTACCAACAGAATGAACACAACGAGAACTTTGCCAATGCGGCGGCTTCAACACGTGATTATGGAGAGAAGACAAGAACATATAGCTTAAGGCACAATGCCAGCTTCGGTGATACCAGGGTTCAGCTGGGAACACAATACATAGAAGCCGAAGGTGTGGGTTCGGATCTGTTCAACCCGTACATAAAATATGACACCTCTATCAAGGGGGCTTCGGCATCGATAGAACAGAGCCTATTGGACGGAGATCTTGTCGTAGATGCCGGATACCGATGGGACCAAAAATCGATCAAAGATTCGACGGCTGCCAAATCAGAGGCGCTTGCAACGCCAAATGCAAACAAGGGAGTAGATCTCTCCCCCGCATCGATCGTGACGCTGGGAGGTGTCTATGCGCTGAACGACTGGCATGTGGTCAGTGCACGCTACTTTTACGGGGATCAGGGGGTGTCGGGCGACTTTACCATGCAGACAAAGGATGGGAGCGCGCTGGACCCAGAGAAACAGTATCGCTATGAGATCGCACTGGAGTCAAAGATCGCACCCTATTTTCACTCCCTTGTCACCTACTTTGACACCGATATTAAAAATGAAAAAAGGGCAACCTCCGATACCTATATGCTTGATGACTCCGAGTACTACTACTATAAGCAGGTTGATTCCCGTACCAAAGGGGTGGAGCTGACACTGAAAGGGACGATCGCGGACAATACACGCTACAAGTTCTCCTGGACGAGGATTTTGAGCAAGGAGACACAAAACTATCAGAATGTAGAGGATGAGGTAGGGGTGATCATCCCGCGCAATACCTTCAGCCTGCTGCTTACCCATCAGTGGAATGGGTACCATTTCAATCTTTCAGGGAAAAAAGCAGGTGCCTATACGAGTTCGCTGAGTCCTATGGGACTATCCTATGCAGATCTGGGGAACTATACGCGTTTCGATCTCAATATCGCAAAAGATTTTGTGTTTGACGGATATGTTGCAACAGCGAAAATTTACGGGAGAAATGTCACCCATGACCAGTACGCTACAAAGTACACGACAGGGTATTACTATGACAGAGGCCGCACGCTTGGATGTGAGCTGAGTATTTCATTTTAAAAGGAGGAAGCAATGGAGGGGAAAAAAAGATATCCGGGGGGAGGCGACCCGCAGGGGTATGACCGTATCGTCCGTGAAGTGTTTGCACCGATCTATCCGGTGATCGCCGGGCAGATCGTTGCTAAAACAGGAAAACAAGAGGGGCATTGTCTGGATGTGGGATGCGGTACAGGCGCCTTGGGGCGTGCCATAGCGGGGATGAGCAGCCTGCATATCACTTTTTTTGATCAGTCGCCCGAGATGATCGCGCTCTCCAGGGATTATGCCGATAAAGAAGGGCTTATCGGGCGGAGTGATTTCCTGGTAGGCGATATCTCCAGGCTTGCACTGGATGATCATACGATGGACCTTGTGGTCAGCAGGGGGTCTGTCCCTTTCTGGAACGATTGGGAGAGGGCCTACCGGGAGATACTCCGGGTGCTCAAAAAAGGCGGCCATGCCTATATCGGCGGCGGTTTCGGCAGTGCAGCACTGCGTGATGAGATCGTGAAGATAATGAATGAACGCAATAGGGAGTGGCGCCGCCCTTTTCAGGACAAAGCACGCCTCTATCAGGAGGCATTGCCCACTATCCTCGAAGCGCTGCCGGCGGCTCAGTCAAACATAATTGACGACGAGAGCGGTTTTTGGGTGCATATCATCAAATAAAAAAGGAGAAACAATGCAGAACAATAGAGAAAACAACAGTTGCCAAAACGGCAGGATCAATGCATTTACACAGGTAAACCAGATGCTTCGCGAGGGGAGAAAAGGACGCTTTGGCGGGGAAGAAGTGCGCGTGGTCGATTCGATGATCGATATTATCTACCCGCCGGTGCCTTTTCCCTCCAACAGAATCTTCAAGGCACTCGGAGAGATGAAGATCAGGGAGATGGTGGAGCATCACCATGCACTTTTGCTTAAAACAAAGATAGGAAAGCTTTTCCCCGCAAACAGCGAGGCGTTGAAGATGGCGATCGACAAGAGCGCCGATTTCTTTGTCGAGGCACTCGGCGGGGGTGAAGTCTTTACATCGGTCCACGGAGAACCGCACTTGCGAATGCGCCACTTCAAAGTACCGATCGATGAAAATGACCGCGAGATATGGCTGGCGATGTATAAAAAAACACTCAAGGAGACCGGTTTTCCTCAAGAGCACCTGGAGGAGTTCTGGAACTGGATCGAGCCGCTCTCCATCCGTATGATCAACCGCCGTACCAATATGGATGCGATCAAACGCCACCCTTGGAGTGAAATCAAGCACGATTTTTCTTTATCACATACTTAAACCTTCAGCCGGCTTTTCCCGATGTGATGCAGCCGTGCAAAAGGTTAAAAATATGTAGCCGCTATGTTTCCGCCAGAAGCAGAAGGATAAAGCAGTATGCTTTTGCTTAACGGTTTTCCCTACCTACGCGGGTTGTACTTCGTTGCTCGGACTTGCCTTCAGCGGTGCACAAGTGCACATTATTTTGCCTTCGCGGCCGACCTGCCTTCAGTGGTGCATTCTGCACAACACTTTCGGTTCCGAAGCTAAAAACAACAAGTAGTTGTTGTCTTCTTAACGCTTTTGCCTCCACGGCTACACTTTGTTCCGACCGTTCCGGTTCCGAAGCTAATGAACGATAAACTGTTATCGTTCACTTAACGCTTCTCATGGTTCCGAGTCTAAAAATGACAAACTCTTGTCATTTTCTTAACGACTCTCACTGTTCACGATTATTTACGCTGCTCCCTACCTCCATGGCTACGCTTCGCTCCGACCACTCCGGTTTCGAACCTAAAAATGTGAAGCAGTTCACGTTTTCTTAACGGTTCTCCCAGCCTACGCGGCTCACTGCGTTCGACACGCTCCGGTTTCAGCCCTATAAAGGTGAGGTTCACTCACCTTTAATGACGGGCTTCACATCCATTCTACGACCTTTGAGACCTCGCTGGCAACAAAGCATTTGACAGAGGAGGGTTCAAGCGGTTTGTTGGGGATGACCGCTTTGGTAAATCCCTGTGTCTCTATCTCTTTGAGACGGTTTGAGAGTCCCGGGATCTCCCGTATCTCTCCTGTGAGGCTGACCTCTCCCAGAAAGAGTGTCTCCGCACTGAGCTCCCTCTCTCTGTAGCTGCTGAGTATGGCAGCGATGATCGCAAGGTCTGCAGAGGGTTCCTGTACTTTGATCCCCCCGGAGACATTGATAAAGACATCATAGGTTCCCAGGGGAAGGTCTAGTTTCTTTTCCAGGAGTGCCAGAAGCATCCCCAGACGGTTATTGTCAAAACCGGTAGAGCTACGTTTGGGATGCCCGTAAGCCTCCGAGACAAGGGCCTGTATCTCGACGATGATCGGCCGGCTCCCCTCCATGATCACTGTGAGTGCCGAGCCGGACTGGAGCTTCTCTTTGTTGAAGAACCTGCCTGCCATACTCTTCGCATCGCTCAGCCCCTCACGGTTCATCTCGAAGATACCCACTTCGTTGGTGGAGCCGAACCGGTTCTTGAATCCGCGCAGAAGTCTCAGTTCGGAGTTGCTGTCCCCTTCGAAATATAACACCGTATCGACCATATGCTCCAGCACTCTCGGCCCGGCGATGGAGCCGTCTTTGGTGATATGCCCGATGATGAAAATGGGGATATGCAGGCTCTTGGCGATCCGCATCAGCTCAAAGGTGATCGTACGCACCTGTGTGACGGAACCGGGTGCGGATGAGGTCTCCTCTGAGTAGAGTGTCTGGATCGAGTCTATGACGACAAATCCATACGTTTCATTGTGTATCTCCGAGAGTACCGATCCAAGGTTGATCTCTGAGAGAAGATAGAGGTTGCTGTGGTTCGCCCCCAGCCTGTTGGCACGGAGTTTGATCTGCCCGGCAGACTCTTCGCCCGAGACATAGAGCACTTTCGTTCCCCGGTTTGCCAGGTTACCGGCGATCTTCAGCAGAAGCGTGGATTTCCCTATCCCCGGGCTTCCCCCGATCAGGGTAAGCGAACCGGGTACGATCCCCCCGCCCAAAACAAGGTCAAGCTCCTTGCTTCCCGAAGTGGACCGCGTGACATTGTCCTCCTGGATATCGGTGATCGGCTGTGCCCGGTTTTTTGCAGTGTGTACGGCAGCAGAGGTCTCTTTCAAAAACTTGATCTGATCGGTGGTGAGCTCAACCATGCTCTCCCACTCGCCGCATGAGGTACATTTCCCCATCCATCTTGGAGACTGAAATCCGCACGCCTGACACTCAAACAGTGTTTTTTTCTTTGCCATATTCTATCCTTGCATTACTTGGAGGAATTATAATACAAAAGCACAAACGTTTGGAGAAAATATGTCATATTGTCATATCTTAAATCGCTTGGTAAATAGTGCTTGGGTATAATAGCGCTTCAGATTATAAAAGAGGCAACGGCAATTTATGATAAGAGCGTTTTTACATATACTTTACGGAATGTACCTGACCAACAGTTACGGCTTGAGGTTAAAACTCACACAGGACCCACAAAAGAAAAAAAGACTGAGAATCGCATACTCCCAGGCACAGCTGAGTGTATTGGGGATAAAAGTAAAAGTGAAAAATCCCGAAAACCTGCCCAGGGACGGACAGTACCTGCTTGTCTCCAACCACAGAAGCGTGATTGATCCTCTCGTTATCGAGCTGGCACTCAAAGATACCAACCTCTTTGGACTTTGGATCTCGAAAAAAGAGCTCTATAATTCACCTTTTTTCGGTCTCTTCGTCCGAAATGCAGGTGGCGTATTGATTGATCGCGAGAAGTCTCAGATGAGCGGATTTTTTGCCGAGGTGAAAAAGGGGGTACAGGCAGGGCACTCCATCTATATCTTTCCGGAAGGAACACGGAACAAGACAGATGAACCTGTCTCAAAGTTCAAAGAGGGTTCCCGTATTATTGCCCTGAAAAACAAGTTGCCGATACTTCCGGTCTATATTGAACAAAATGCCGATGAAGTATTAAGAAAATCGATGAAAGAGGGAATAAAAGATCAGGAGATCTCTATCGTGATAGGGAAAGAGATCTCCTACCGCGCCAAAGGCGATCTTGAAACCCTCTATAGAGAGGAGTTCGGGCTTTTGCCGCCTACCAATTAGAGAAAGATCTCATCGAGTATGGTATTGACATACTCATTGGCTTTGAATCGGATCATATCTGCAGGTTTTTCGCCGGTGCCGATATACCAGATAGGCATTTTCAGTTCATCGGCAATACTGAGTACCGATCCCCCCTTTGCCGTGCCATCAAGCTTGGTGATGATGATGCCGTCGATCCCGATCATTTGATTGAAGGTTTTCGCCTGGTTGATCGAAGAGCTTCCCTGCGTACCGTCAAGCACAAGCATCTTCCTGTGGGGAGCACCCTCCATCGCCTTTCCGGCGACACGGATCATCTTTTTGAGCTCTTCGCTGAGGTTTGTCTGTGTATGCAGACGTCCGGCTGTGTCGATGATCACATGGTCGATACCCTTTGCCTTGGCAGAGAGGATCGTGTCATATACGACAGCAGAAGGGTCATGCCCCTGCCTGGTCGCCACTATAGGGACCTCCAGTTTATCCGCCCATCTGCTGAGCTGTTCTATCGCAGCGGCGCGGAAGGTATCTCCTGCACCGAGGATCACGCTTTTGCCTTGTTCCTGATAGCGGTATGCCAGTTTGGAAATCGTAGTGGTTTTCCCTGCACCGTTCACCCCGATGATCATCTCTACAAAGGGTTTGGCATCGCTCTCTTTCCAGTCGGCTTTATACTGGAAAACCGAGATCAGCGAGTTGAAGGCCTGAATACGATTGATCTTGTCAGGCATCTCGCCAAGCAGACGTTCCACCAGTTCATAGTGTACATCTGCTTCCAGAAGTATCTCTTCAAACTCATCTTTGGTGATCTCTTTTTTCTTATCATGCACGACCTCTTTGATCGCTTCGTTGGTCTTGCCCAATACTTTTTTGAAAAGATTAAACATGAATGGTCTGTCCTTTACTCTTTGTTTATCATTACGATATCGTGTGTGATCATCTCTATGGGAACGGCACCTTCATAGAGCGATTCTGTCTCTCCCCGATGATAGAGGAGTGTTGTCGGCGTAGTCAACCCTTCGATATCCAACAGTCTTTCAAAGAGATCGCCCAGTGTCTCGGGGTTGCTTCCATAGGAGATGAAGTAATCGATCTTGTGCATACTGATAAAGGCTTTGAGCTCCTCTTCATCCAGAGACTGGTTTGTAGGGATACCCAGCACGGTGAGACGGTCGCCATAGCTCTCCTGGAGGTTGCTCAGGTAGGGGATCTGCGCCAGTGATGCATGCTCGTAGGTATCAAAAAGGTTGATGAGCAGTATCGGTTTGCTCCGGGGATCAGGCAGCAGTTTCCCCTTCTCTATCATGAGTGTATAGGTTGACCCATCCCTTTTTTTAAATGTCAAACGGTCAGAAGATACGGATGTATGGGCCGCTTCTGTTTTCTGTCGCGCCGGACTTTGTTCTGCCGGGAGAGGAGTCCCTCCGGCACCTACGATCTCTGTGCTGTTTTCTATCGGAATTGCCGCATCTGTTTTTTTCTCTTTTTCCCCGCATCCGGTGAAAGAGAACGAGAGAGACAAGAGTATACCTATAGATAGTACAATTTTGGTTCTTTTCACCGTATACCTTTGCTGAGTTGGAGTTCAATTTAGGGTTTTTAGATAGACCCATTGGATATAATAAATTTAAAAAAAGATTATAACCAAAGAGCATTAAAAAGAGGAACAGTATACTATGAGGCAAACCATCGAAAAAAGGGCGTTTAGAGCGTCCTGTCTGGAAAAACTGAGAAAAGCATCCCAAAGAGGTGCCTATCAAAAAGATAAAAAGATTTTACAAAAACTCTATAGTGAGATCGTAGCATCCAAAGCGCAGACGATCATGCTCTATCTCCCCCTTCAGACAGAGGTGAACCTCTATCCGCTGATCCTGAAGCTGAGAAAAGAGGGTAGAACGCTTTATGTTCCGTTTATGGAGGGTAAAAGTTTCAGGTTGGTAAAATATAGATTACCGCTAGAGGAAAAGAAGTTTGGGATCAAAGAGCCCAAAGATTCAAAACAGTATAGACAGAAAGCCATAGATCTGGCGATCGTGCCGATAGTGGGACTGGATGTGACACAGAGACGTGTCGGGTTCGGTAAAGGAATGTATGACAGATTCTTTGAAAGAGAAAGAAATAATATTAAAAGAACCGTATTTTTAGCGCGTGAATTATGTTACAGCAAAGAGATTATTACAGACGATTTTGATGTGACTGCTGACATGATCATCACGGGGTAGAATAGTATAAAGAGATAGATAATTAGTCTCTATCTCTCACGGTGTGAGGAGAACAGATGACAGAGATAATAGGACTCTCCTCCATAGCAGGAGTTGCAATAGGCGCGGTAGGTTGCTACTTTTGGTTAAAAAGCAGTACGCAAAGTAAGTTCTCTTATATGGAGTTAGAGAGTAAAGCCAAAGCAAAAGCGATCGAACATGAAGCTGAACAGCTGCTTGAAAGCAGTAAAGTAAAAATCAAGGCCAACGAAATTGAACAGGAAAGAGAGTATCAAAAGCGTTTATCTCAATTAGATGAACGCCAACGCTACCAAAGAGGAAGCAAAAGCGTACATTTTGCAAAAGGTGGAAGAGCAGAGCCGGGTAGATGTGGCCAATATCGTACGGAAGTATGAACAGGAAGCGAAGGAAGAGGGTGAGAAAAAAGCCAACTACATCCTTGCACAGGCTACCACACGTTATGCCGGTGAATTTGCCGGTGAACGCCTGATCAATACCATTACCCTTCCCAGTGATGAGCACAAGGGACGGATCATCGGGAAAGAGGGGCGAAACATCAAGTCTCTGGAGATGCTCCTGGGGGTTGATATCATTATCGATGAGACCCCGGGGGTGATCGTAGTGAGTTCCTTCAACCTCTACAGAAGAGCGATCGCTACCCGGGTCATAGAGATATTGGTGGAAGACGGACGTATCCACCCGGCCCGTATCGAAGAGGTGCACGAAAAAGTACAAAAAGAGTTTGAACAGAAAACCTTTGAAGAGGGCGAGAGTATCGTGATCGATCTGGGGCTCTACCCCATGGCCGAAGAGCTTATGCGCCTGTTGGGCCGTATGAAATACCGTGCAAGCTATGGTCAGAATGCACTGGCACATACCCTTGAGGTGGCAAATCTGGCCAAAGTGATGGCAGCCAATATGGGCGGAGATGAAAAACTTGCGTTGCGTGCAGGACTGCTGCATGATATCGGCAAGGCATTGACCCAGGAGCATGGAGGTTCGCATGTGGAACTGGGGGTAGAGCTTTGCCGCAAGTATCATGAACATCCCACTGTGATCAATGCGATCTATGCGCATCATGGCTATGAAGAGCCGGATTCGGTAGAGTCAGCAGCGGTCTGTGCGGCAGACAAACTCTCTGCGGCCAGACCCGGTGCGAGACGTGAAGTGCTTGAAAGCTTTACCAAGCGGGTTGAGGAGATCGAGGAGATCGCTACAGCCAAAGAGTCCGTGACAAGTGCCTATGCGATCAATGCGGGGCGTGAGATACGCGTATTTGTCAATGCAGACAAGATCTCGGACAGCGAGTCCGTACTCCTGAGCAAAGAGATTGCCAAAGAGATCGAAGAAAAGGTCCAGTATCCCGGAGCGATCAAAGTCAATGTGATCCGCGAGACGAGAGCCACCGCCTATGCCAAATAAAAGCGGCAAGCCGCTTGAGCCCGCTGCTGACAAGCGACTAAATCGCAGTGCAAGTAAGGCACTAAATGCCGCATCGTAAGCGAACCAATAGGAGCTTTGCTTCTATGCGTTATGCCAAATAAAAGCAGAGAGATTTATTTTTTCTACGATATAATCAGCGCTATAAATGACGAGGAGTACAGTAAAAGATGGATAGATGCAGTCAGATTAAGGCAAGTGTAAGAATGGAAGAGCGATATGCAGGAATGTGTCTTACCTTTGCCAGTGATGATCAGAACCTTCGCAATGAGGTCAACGAAGCGATAGAAAGAGTCAACCAAGCAACGAAGATCATACCGCAAATCTGGGATAATTTTGAAAAGAGATCCCTCTATGTAGAGTTCAAGGATGATGTACAAAGAGAGTGCGGTGATTATTTTGAAAGGCTGCTCAGAGAGCTGAAAATCGATAAATGTGAAAATGATGTAATCCAACTATAAGACGGGAGAGAAAAGATGTTCAAAAAAGTATTGATGATTGCACTGTTGTTCTGCGGCCTGCAGCTGCAGGCGGAAGAGAAAGCCCCTGTGGTGGTCCTGGAAACCAACCTGGGGAAGATCGAACTGAAACTCTACCCAAAAGTAGCCCCAAAAGCGGTAGAGAACTTTACGACCCATGTGAAAAATGGCTATTATAACGGATTGATCTTTCACAGGATCATCAAGGATTTCATGATACAGGGCGGAGACCCGACGGGTACAGGCAGAGGCGGTGAATCGATCTGGAAAAAAGATTTTGAGGATGAGTTTGCACCTAACGTCGTATTTGACAGACCGTTCCTGCTTGCGATGGCAAACCGCGGACCGAAAACAAATGGGAGCCAGTTTTTTATCACTACGGTACCGACACCCTGGTTGAACGGAAAACACACGATCTTTGGAGAGGTGGTTGCAGGCAAAGAGGTGGTAAGCAAGCTTGAAAATGTTGATGTGGACCCGAGGATGAATCGACCCTTTTTTGATCAGAAGATCATTAAAGCCTATATCAAATAGAGCGGATATCTTTAGCGCTCTCTCACTGCGGGAGACAGCTCATCCCGATCTGTTTCTGGCGGTGAAAAACGACCTGTTGTATCAAGGTCATTATCTTTTTTTATCTTTATTAAGGCACCTATGGATTTAAATCAACTCAGAGAAGAACGTCAGAAATGGTTGACGTGGAAAAATATTGTTCCTCTCCAGGAAGCACTCAAGGCCCTCCCGGAATTTGAAAATGTAAGCGTCTCTCTTGGCGATGCGGTAACGATAGAGATCCCTGAACTCACCGAAAATCAGGCTGAGCAGATCAGGCAGACCGCACTGCTTATGAAGCCTTGGAGAAAAGGACCTTTCCGGATCAATGCACTCTTTATCGATACCGAATGGCAGAGTCAGATCAAGTATAACCTGCTTGAACCGTACTTTGATCTTGAAGGGAAAGTGGTAGGGGATATCGGTTGCAATAACGGTTACTACCTTTTCCGTATGCTGAGCCAGAAGCCAAAGAAGCTGATAGGGTTTGATCCTTCAGCGATCTACTATTCACAGTTTCAGTTCATCGACCACTTTGTCAAGTCAGGTATCATCTACGAGATGCTGGGTGTCGAACACGTAGAGTTTTATGAGCATAAGTTTGATGTGCTCTTCTGCCTGGGGGTCCTTTACCACCGCTCAGATCCGGTATCGATGCTCAAGTCACTCTATCGGGGCCTGGAAAAGGGAGGGGAGTTGATCCTGGATACCTTTATGATCGATGGAGAGGATGAGGTGGCACTTACCCCTGCCGGGAAATACTCCAAAATACCGAATATCTATTTCGTCCCGACGATACCGGCACTGAAAAACTGGTGTCATCGTGCAGGTTTTGAGAGTGTGGAGGTGCTTGAAACGAAGGTGACAGATCTGAACGAACAGCGTAAAACAGAATGGATCGATACACAGAGTCTGGAGGATTTCCTTGACCCGAATGATCCGGCCAAAACGGTCGAGGGATATCCCGCTCCCAAAAGAGTTTATATCAAAGCAAAAAAATCACTATAAGGTATTTCCCCTTGGATAAAAGCTTATTTTGTATGATTAGATTGAGAAAACATTAGGATAACCTTAAAGATAACCTTAGTTTTATTTTTAAATAAGCTTGTTTTTGCTATAAATTTACCACTAAACAGAGAAATCGAACAAAGTTTAAGTTTCGGTTTACTCTTTGTAGACCAATAAAAGCAGTAAATAATATGAGAATCTTAAGCGTAGGGTTTGACGATGAATTCGTCAATGACCTTGAAAAAGAGTTGGATAAATACTTTATCTGTATCGTAGATAATGCAAAAGATATGTACGATGCGACAAACTTTACAGACTTCAGACATTACGAACTTGTGATCATCGTAGACGAAGGGGTTCAGTTTTCACTGGAACGTTATGTCAATGAAGTGAAGAAGAAAAAGAGTGAGACCAAGATTATCATCCTTACAGACAAGCCTAAGCGTCAATCAGAATTTTTTAAACTTGGCGTCGATGATGTTGTCTATGAACATTGTGATCAGCCTGACCTGATCGCCGCAAGAGTACTTGCAAACATGAGACACCTTTTCGGTACACAGGTTGAAGTGGATAAACTTGTGATCGATATTGCAAACAAGAGAATTCAGTATGATGACAAAAATGTTTCACTCAACGGCAAGACATTTGATATCCTGGCCTATCTTGCGCTGCGTGAAAAAAGGGTCTTCTCGAAAGATGAGATCATCAATGCACTCTGGGAAGAGCCGGAGTACGTCAGTGACAATACGGTAGAAGTAGCGATCAACCAGATCAGAAAAAGACTCAAGCAGATCCTTGGCTTCCAGGTGATACATACGGTAAGACGCCGCGGATACAAATTCGCATACTGAATCTCCTTTTTTAGCTTACATGCAAAGCGCATCTGTTTGTGACTGATCATCCAAATGTAACGATGTCGCTTATCCCCATTTTTTAACATGGCTTTGTTCCTCCTCCCCTTTGCTCAAAGAAAGTGATGAGGCAGTCGCCGTTATCTTTCGCCAAAAGAAAAAACGAAACCATCGAAGATCATTTTTTTGTTCCGACGATATCGTCGGAATGCATACGAGACTCACAACTGAAAGAACTTTATCCCATGCCCGCGAATATCGTGGGCACGAAGGAAAAATGAGTATAAAATTGAAATGATATCTTTTTGCTGTTTCCTGAGCCCCCTATAACTGATCAGTTATTTTTTTCAAAAAGTAACTGAAAATATTATGCCTTTTTATAGTTTTTTATGTTATGATTGAATAAAACAACGATAGTGTAAAATAAAGTTCGCAATTTTCATTTACGATACCCTTTCAGAAGAAAGAAACGGAGAGTAAAATGAGAATTGATGAACGAGAGCTGTTTA
>JACXUO010000026.1 GCA_014763885.1 Campylobacterales bacterium | reverse complement strand
TTAAACAGCTCTCGTTCATCAATTCTCATTTTACTCTCCGTTTCTTTCTTCTGAAAGGGTATTGTAAATGAAAATTGCGAACTTTATTTTGCACTATCATTGTAAAAGCTTGATTGGTGTAATCATTTATATAGTATGATTGCAGAGAAAAATTTATCAATTCAGGTGTAACCATGTTAAAGAAATTTATTCCGCTTATTATCCTGGGGCTTTTTGCTATCGGTGCGTATTTTATGAAGTTGGGTATGGACCAGGCCGTCAATATGGCAAATCCACAGAAGGTTCAGAAGTCTGAGTAGGACTTCTGTAAGTATAATCTGCAAAAGCAGACTAGAAGTTTGAGATCACTTCAAGTATCTGCTCTACTTTGGCCTGAGGGTTGCTCTCTTTATAGATAGGACGCCCTACTACCGGATAATCCACCCCCTCCCGGTTTGCCAGTTCCAGTGTAGCAACACGCTGCTGATCCCCTGTATCTTCACCAAACGGTCTGATCCCAGGACATAAAGTCAGGAACTCATCTGATGTAGCCTCTTTGATCGCCCTGCTCTCAAATGTACTGCATACCACACCGTCAAGTCCGTTCTCATAGCTCATCTTTGCGAACTGCTCAGCCTTCTCGTCGATACTCTTTTCATAGATCGCCTGGAAATTCTCTTCATCAAACGAAGTCAGTGCTGTCACCGCCAGCACCAAAGGACGGTTCTCATAGCTTGAGAGTCTCTCCATCACCGTTTTCATCGCTACAGGCCCTGCACTTGCGTGGATATTGAACATATCTACACCGATCTTTGCGATCTCTTCGGCTGCATCGGCCATCGTATTGGGGATATCATAGAGTTTAAGGTCCAAAAATATCTTGAAGTCAGGATTGATCTTTTTGAGTGCCTCGATAAACGGCTTCCCGTCACGGATATAAGATCTAAAACCCACTTTCATCCAGATATTATACGATTTGAGAGATTCTGCCAAAGAGAGGTTCTCCTCCGCTGAGGGAAGGTCAAGTGCTACACATAGTTCCATTTATTTCCTTTTGTGTCCCGCTTACACTCCAGCGCCGTCATTCCCGTGAAAACGGGAATCTAAAATTAGATAGACTTTAAGGTGCAGATTCCCGATCGGAGCCGGGAATGATAGAGGGTCATAGTCTACACGGCCACACACCTCTGAAACGGGTTAAATAATTAGTGCTATAATTATACTTTAAAATTCATAACTAAGGACTAAACAACCATGTTTGGAAGAAGACGCGAGACAAAAAGATATGACATCCCTCAGGATATCATGGAAACCTATAACTATGCGAAGATCACAACAGGAAAAGGTGTCATCTGGGTGAAACTTTATGGTGAGGATGCACCAAATACCGTAGCAAACTTTGCACACCTTGCGAATGAAGGGTTCTACAACAACCTTAAATTCCACAGAGTGATCCCGGGATTTATGGCTCAGGGTGGATGTCCGCACTCAGGACCCGGCGGTAATCCTGCGATGGCCGGTACAGGCGGCCCGGACTGGTGCATCGACTGTGAGACCGACACAAGTACACACGCACACAGACGCGGCTCACTCTCTATGGCTCATGCAGGACCGGACACAGGCGGCAGCCAGTTCTTTATCTGTTTTGTGCCATGTCCTCACCTTAACGGTGTTCACACGGTATTTGGCGGTATCGAAGAAGATGATACAGAGAGCTTCATGGTGCTTGATAACATCGAGCAGAACGATGCGATCGAATCGATCGAGATCTTTGCTGAGAAGGCGTAATTAACACGCGTAGGGTGCGTAGTCACGCACCTTTTCATAATATTCGGTGCGTGACTACGCACCCTACATTGAAGGAAAAAGCATGTATGGTTTTTACCGTGTTGCATCTGCAGTCAATCAAACTACCGTAGCCAACCCTGCCAAAAATGCCAAAGAGGTGATCTCACTTATCAAAGAGGCACATCAAAAAGAGGTTTCTGCCATTGTATTTCCAGAGCTCACACTTACAGGATACACTGCCAGTGATCTTTTGCTCAACCAGACCCTGCTGCACTCGCAGGAGGATGCACTTGGTGAGATATTAAATAATATAAAAGAGATCGATACGATCGCTATCATAGGATATGCGCACCTTGAATCGGACAGGCTCTATAACTGTGCGATCGTGCTGCAAAACGGTAAGATCCTTGGTCTCGTACCCAAAACCTACCTGCCGAACAAAAAAGAGTTCTATGAAAAACGCCAATTCGTAAGCGGCAGAGAAATCATAGATACGACCACTTCACTGATGGGTCAAGAGGTACCTTTCGGTACCGATCTTCTCTTCAGTGACAGCAAAGAGATGACCTTCGGCGTGGAGATATGTGAGGACCTCTGGGCCGTTACCCCTCCGAGCAACCAGATGGCAAGCAACGGAGCCAACCTGATCTTCAACCTTTCGGCAAGCAACGAACTTATCGGGAAACACGAGTACCGCGAAGAGCTGGTCCGCACACAGAGTGGACGCTGTATGGCTGCCTATGTCTACAGCTCGGCAGGCGTAGGGGAATCTACCACCGATACGGTCTTTGGCGGTCATGCGATCATCAGTGAATACGGTACAACCGTTAAACAAAATAAACGTTTCCGAATGGAGAGCCATCTGATCACCGCCGATGTCGACCTGGAACGTCTCAGATGGCTCAGGCTCAACGAGACAAGTTTCAGTGACGGCAGACGCAAACCGGTACGTATGATCAGGGTCGCCCCTACACCTGCGATCAGCGACATACAGCGTGAGATCAACCCGATGCCGTTCGTCCCCTCTCAGTATGCCGATAAGCAGGCACGGTGCGATGAGATCGTACAGATACAGGCACACGGGCTGATCAAACGCATGACACACGCACATATCCGGAAAGCCGTGATCGGTATCTCAGGGGGACTGGACTCCACGCTTGCCCTGCTCTCTACCCACCGGGCCTTTGCGATCATGGGATGGGACCATAAAGATATCGTAGCGATCACGATGCCTGGTTTCGGTACCACCACACGCACCAAGAGCAATGCAGAGAAGCTCTGTGAGCGTCTCGGTGTGACACTCAAAACCGTAAATATCACCGATCTCTCGCTCAACCAGTTCGAGGCGATCGAACATGACCCCAACGAACATACCGTAACCTACGAAAACGTGCAGGCACGGATCAGAACCTCCATCCTGATGAACACGGCCAACAAGATCGGAGGATTGGTCATCGGTACGGGGGACCTGAGTGAAGTGGCGTTGGGATGGTCGACCTACAATGGCGATCATATGAGTATGTACTCACTCAACGCAAGTATCCCCAAAACACTGGTGCAGTATGTCATCGAATACTTCAAATCCGAAGAGGAGATCGCAGCGATCATCGATGATATCCTCGCTACCCCGATCAGTCCCGAACTGCTGCCGCACAAGGAGGACGAGATCGTACAGCATACTGAGTCCATCGTAGGGCCCTACGAGCTACACGACTTCTTTCTGTACCACTTCATCAAGTACGGGGCGAAGCCTGAGAAGATACTCTATCTAGCGAAGAAAGCGTTTGATATTAAATACGATAAAGAGCATATCAGAGCGTGGCTTGTGATCTTCCTCAAACGCTTCTTTACCCAGCAGTTCAAGCGCTCATGTATCCCTGACGGCCCGAAAGTCGGTACGATCAGCCTCTCTCCGAGAGCGGACTGGCGGATGCCGAGCGATGCGGATTTTGAGTCGTGGGTGAAAAGTATGTTATAGTGAAAACATTCATTAAAACGATACTGCACAGTTATCTCATTTACTATGTAGTGACTACCCTTATCTGGATCGGGATCATATTTCATGATATGTTTTTTGCTTACAATCAACCTCCCAATGAATCCTCATTTCTTCTTTTCCTGTTTTTTATACTTGGCACCCTGATCTCCAATGCCATGCCGGCAATGTTTATCGACTTCTATCAAGACAACCTCCTGCTCTTTCTTTTTTTCCTCATCGGCACAGTCATTATCTACAAGGGATATAGGCTAAACCATTCCAACTACAAACTTGCAGGTAGTACTGTTATTCTTTTTTCTGTTCTGCTTGCATTTGCCAAAGGTTCAGGTTTGTTTTACCGATCAAAACCGTACACTTACTCCAGTCCGGATACGAACAAAACATATTCTACGCATTTACCCGTCCAAAAGGCTAACAGCAAAGATCTGAAATATGAAAGACGCGAAGCGTTGATCAAAGAAAACAAAGAGAATAAAGGAGTAGAACATATCTCCTACCCTGAAAAACTTATCTATCAAGAAGGTAAAAAGGAATAAGATGAAAAACTTCAAACCGCTCAAACACTTCACGCATACCGCACTACAGGGACTTTTCGGGTTGCTACCCATCACGATCTTTGTCGTTCTGATCCTCTGGATGTACGGGAAGGTCGACATGCTTGTGGGCTGGGTCTTTACCACGGTCGGGTTTACCCCCGAACACCACAAGTTCTTATGGTTTTTGCTGGCCCTGGGAAGTTTCGTACTGCTTCTCTACTTCATAGGGCTCCTGATCAAGACAAGACTGATCGGTTACTTTGAGGCACTGATGACCAGGTTGCCCGGCTACAAGACGATCAAGGACCTGATCAATATCTTCAACTCCTCCAAAGAGGGAGAGAACCGCGTACTGGTCGTCGTGATCAAAGGATTTGCCAGAGAAGGATACAATATCGGGCTGATGTATTCGCAAAAAGAGAGCATCATCAAAGACCACTATACCGTGACGCTCTCCATGTCCCCTATTCCCAACGGCGGGTATATGTTTGAAGTACACAAGGAGAATATCTTCGTGATCGAAGAGGCAACCTTCGATGACAACCTTCAGTATCTTCTCTCCATGGGTGTAAAGAGCTTTGCAGAAGTGGTCAAGAGCGATCCAAAACCGCTCGATGCACTCCCCTCCCTCACGGCATGGCTTGCTACACATAAAAACAGCTGATCTTCAGCTGTGCAGCCCCTCCTTCATCCTAATACACCTTTTAGCATTACTTGGGTAGAATATTACGAAATTTAATATCTTGAGGTTTATTTTGCTATTTAATGTAACACAAATTCAAAACATATTGCCACATAGATACCCCTTTTTGCTCGTTGACAGAATCACAGAGCTTGAAGCGGGAAAATCTATCGTGGGATACAAGAACATCACTATCGCTGAGCCTGTATTTCAGGGGCACTTTCCTGATCACCCTATCTTCCCCGGTGTAATGATCATCGAAGGTATGGCACAGGCAGGTGGTGTACTTGCGTTTGAAAGTATGAGCGATGAAGACAAAGCAAGCAATACGGAAAAAGTGGTTTACTTTATGAGTATCGATAAAGCAAAATTCCGTGCGCCTGTAACGCCGGGAGATCAACTCGTATACAAGCTTGACGTCATCAAAAACAAAGGTGCGATCTGGAACCTGGACGGGAAAGCCTATGTTGACGGCAAATTGGTGGCACAAGCAGAGCTTAAAGCCATGATCGTGGACAAATAGGATAGTGTTGATGTCAAATATCCATCCAACGGCGATTATCGAAGATGGTGCTCAACTGGGAAAGAATGTCACGGTCGGTCCTTTTGCCTATATCGGTCCGAAAGTAAAGATCGGTGACGGTACCTCAATCGCATCACATGCCGTGATCGAAGGAGATACCACCATCGGGAAGAATAACCGTATCTTCTCTCATGCAGCGATCGGTACGATCCCGCAGGATCTGAAGTTCAAAGGTGAAGAGGTGAAGCTCATCATCGGGGACAACAATACCATCCGTGAGTTTACACTTTTCAACCCCGGAACCGAGGGCGGCGGCTCTGTGACAAAAGTCGGGAACAGCAACCTCTTTATGGGGTATGTCCATCTGGGGCACGATGTCATCATCGGTGACCACTGTATCCTTGCCAACGGTGCGACACTGGCAGGACATGTCGAACTTGGAAATCATGTTGTGATCGGCGGACTTACTCCGATACACCAGTTTGTCCATATCGGAGACTTTGCCATGATCGCCGGTGCGTCTGCACTGTCTCAGGATATCCCGCCGTTTTGTCTGGCAGAAGGCAACCGCGCCACCCTGCGCGGACTCAATCTTACCGGGCTAAGACGTGCGATGGACCGTGAGAATATCAACGCACTCAAATCAGCCTACAGAGAACTCTTTGAACAGGGGCAACCGCTTCAAGAGGTTGCAGCATCCTTGCTTGAAAGCAGTAATTCTCTGAAAGTCAGACAGCTGTGTCAATTTATACAAACCTCCAAAAGAGGAATCCCTTTTACAAGGAATGAGAATGTCAAATAAACAAGAATGTAGTTTCTGTCATGCTACAGAGAGCATGGAGAATCCTCTGATCGCAGGCGAAGGGGTATATATCTGTTCAAACTGTGTGATCTCAGCCTACAAGATCCTTTTCGGTGAAGAGGAATTCGATGAGATAAACAGTACAGAGATCGCCCATACGCTTTACACACCTAAAGAGATGTATGAGATGCTCAGTGATTATGTGATCGGCCAGGAAGAAGCGAAGAAGACACTCTCAGTGGCTGTCTATAACCACTATAAGCGTATCTTCAGAGATATTGACCAGGAAGATGACACCCAGATCTCCAAATCCAATGTGCTTCTTATCGGGCCTACGGGGTCGGGGAAAACACTGATGGCACAGACGATCGCCAAGTTCCTGAATGTGCCGATCGCTATCGCAGATGCGACCAACCTCACTGAGGCGGGATATGTCGGAGAGGATGTAGAGAATATCCTTACAAAGCTTTTGATGGCGGCAGACGGTGATGTCGAACGTGCCGAACAGGGTATCGTATTTATCGATGAGATCGACAAGATCGCACGTATGGGGGAAAACCGTTCCATCACCCGTGACGTGTCGGGGGAAGGTGTGCAGCAGGCTCTGCTTAAACTGATCGAAGGTTCAGTCGTCAATATTCCGCCAAAGGGCGGCCGTAAGCACCCCAACCAGGACTTCATCCAGATCGATACCACCAATATCCTATTCATCTGCGGCGGAGCATTTGACGGGTTGAGTGATATCATCAAAAGAAGAATCGGCGGCAATACCCTGGGGTTTGGCCAGGAGAAACGCTCAAAGATGGAGAGTGAAGACCTGCTGCACCTTGTTGAGTCCGATGACCTGGTCTCGTACGGGATCATCCCGGAACTTATCGGCCGTCTGCATATCTTTGCTACACTTGGAAAAATCACCAAAGAGGCAATGATACGTATCCTGGTTGAACCGAAGAATTCGCTGGTCAACCAGTATCAGAAACTCTTTGCGATCGATAATGTGAAACTGACATTTGAAGAGGAAGCGCTGGAGCATATTGCACAGAAAGCAATCGACAGAAGGACCGGAGCGCGCGGATTGCGTTCGATCCTGGAGGAGATACTGCTTGATATTATGTATGAACTGCCGGAGCTTGAAGGGTATGAAGTTGTCATCACGGAAGATGTGGTCAGTGAAGGCGCAAAACCAGTTTACATCAAAAACAAAAAAACGGCATAAAACAAGCGGAAGGAAGCAATAGATGTTTAAAAAATTATTAGGTATATTTTCCAATGACCTGGCGATAGACCTGGGGACGGCAAACACACTTGTACTCGTGAAAGGACAGGGGATCGCGATCAATGAGCCTTCGGTTGTAGCAATACAGTATGACAAACACGGCCAGGAGCGTATTTTGGCTGTCGGGCAGGAAGCAAAAGAGATGGTGGGAAAAACACCAGGGAATATCAAAGCGATCCGTCCGATGAAAGACGGCGTAATCGCCGACTTTGAAGTCACGGAGATGATGATCCGTTACTTTATCGAAAAGGCACACAAAAGAAAAGGCTTCCTTTCCCCGCGTATCATTATCTGTGTACCCTATGGTCTGACACAGGTTGAAAGACGTGCGGTCAAAGACTCTGCGCTGAGTGCCGGTGCACGCTATGTCTACCTGATCGAAGAACCGATGGCTGCAGCCATCGGTGCGGGACTCCCTGTAAAAGATCCAAACGGGAACCTTGTTGTGGATATCGGCGGCGGTACGACAGAGATCGGCGTCACCTCTCTGGGCGGTCTTGTCCTGAGTAAATCCATCCGTATCGCCGGCGACAATCTTGACCAGGCAATCGCGGATTACATCAAAAAGAACTTCAACCTTCTTATCGGTGAGCGCGTAGCCGAAGATCTCAAGATCAAGATCGGTACCGCCATCCCTCTGGATGAAGAGCTTACCACACTGGTGAGAGGGAGAGACCAGGTAAACGGCAGCCTTATAGCGATCGAGATCACCTCAGAGCATATCAGAACAGCGATCAAGCCTTCCCTCGAAGAGATAGCAGATGCCCTGAAATCCGTTCTGGAAGAGACTCCGCCTGAACTTGCAGGGGACATCGTAGAGAACGGGATCGTACTGACAGGCGGCGGTGCACTGATCAGGGGACTGGACAAGTATCTTTCCGATCTGGTAAAACTTCCTGTATTTATCGCGGAAGAACCGCTTCTTGCCGTGGCAAAAGGAACAGGAAAAGCACTCGAGGAGATCGATCTTCTCCAGCAAACGGCATATGAAGACTAGACTCGTTATTATTGTCATACTGTTACTGATCCTGACAGTACTTCTTACGAGAAATGATGAGCGTATCACCAATACGCTTATCAGCATTATCAATCCTCTCAAACAACACTATAAAAATTTTACACAGGATATAGAGGACAAAAGTCAAAGCTATATTTTCCAGAAAGAGTCGATTGAGAAACTCACCAGAGAAAACAGAGTGCTCAGACAACGCCTGCTGGAACAGACACACTATATCAAGCAGATCAAGGATATCTACAGTGTGCTTCCTGCGCTCGAACGCTACCCGGTACAGAATATCTCAATCACAGATACCATCTCTTATGTCAAACTCAACAGCTTTTCACAGATATTGCTGACAAGACCAAAAAACCTCAAAAAAGAGAAGCTCTACGGCCTGATACAAAAAAATGTTGTCGCAGGTATCGCCCAGGTGAAGAATAACCAGCTCTTTGGATACCTTACTTCGGATAAAAAGTGCCGTTTTTCGGTCTTTATCGGTCCCAAGAGTGCACCCGGAATCGCAGAAGGCTTGCAGCAAAATGAAATGCTGGTGAAATTTATCCCAAAATGGTATGAGATTAATGAAGGAGACAAAGTTGTTACCTCCGGGTTGGATGCCATCTTTTTTGAAAATATTCCTGTAGGGATCGTCACCAAAACAGAACTTCACAGTTCCTATAAAGTGGCCTATATCAAAACCTACAGCGACATCTTCCATCCGAAAACATTTTTTCTTATCAATGATGCAAAAGCGACACTGGTTGAAAACTTTGACAGCAATGAAACACGGTTAAGCTCCACGTACTATACCGTACCAAAGACCATTGAAAGCAATGCATCAAAAGAGTTTGCAGATGATCTCAATATGAGTACAAAAGTGATCTCAAGTATACCCAAACGCATCGACCAGACCCAGG
The DNA here is from genome assembly GCA_014763885.1 of Campylobacterales bacterium. GTDB lineage: Bacteria > Campylobacterota > Campylobacteria > Campylobacterales > Sulfurovaceae > Sulfurovum. The sequence goes on along the minus strand of JACXUO010000026.1, from coordinate 12,729 downwards.
ATGATGTAGTAGAACCGGAGACACTCACCGAAGAGAAAGTCATAGAAAAAACGATAAAAAAACAGAAAGAACGCTATATCCCCGAACAAAACAACGATCAACTCGACCTTTTTTAAGCCCTTATTTTGGCTCTTTGGATATAATATTATCCTAAAAAATAGGGTTTAAAACACCCTGCCAATAAGGTGATCTTTCCATGCCAAAACGCAATGATATCAACACTATTTTACTTATCGGTTCGGGACCAATCGTTATTGGTCAAGCATGTGAGTTTGACTACTCTGGTACACAGGCTGCAAAAACGCTAAAAGAGCTTGGTTATAGAGTTGTGCTTATCAACTCAAACCCTGCTACGATCATGACGGACCCTGAGTTTGCAGACAGGACCTATATCGAACCTATCACCGAAGAGGTGGTTGCGAAGATAATCGCGCAGGAAAAAGTCGATGCGATACTTCCCACAATGGGTGGCCAAACTGCACTGAATGTTGCTATGAGTATGTACGAAAGAGGTATGCTGGATAATGTAGAGTTCCTTGGTGCGAACCCTGAAGCGATCAAAAAAGGTGAAGATAGACACCTTTTTAATGAAGCGATGGTCAAGATCGGTATGGACCTGCCCAAAAGTGCCAATGCCTACAGTGTTGATGAAGCGATAAAAGTAGCGAAAGAGATCGGCTTCCCGGTCATCAGTAGAGCCTCTTTTACCCTGGCAGGCGGCGGTTCAGGTGTAGCCTACAATATGGAAGAGTTCAAAGAGCTTGCCAAAACAGGTATCGAGGCGAGTCCGATCAATGAGATCGAGATCATGGAATCGATGCTTGGATGGAAAGAGTACGAGATGGAAGTTATCCGTGACAGAGCGGATAACTGTATTATCGTGTGTTCCATCGAAAACTTCGATCCTATGGGTGTACACACGGGAGACAGTATCACGGTTGCACCGGCGCTTACATTGACAGACAAAGAGTATCAGAACATGAGAGATGCCTCTTTCAAGATTTTGCGTGAGATCGGAGTCGATACCGGCGGATCGAACGTGCAGTTCTCTATCAATCCTGAGACAGGACGTATGATCGTTATCGAGATGAACCCGAGAGTTTCCAGATCATCTGCACTTGCATCCAAAGCGACGGGTTACCCTATCGCAAAAGTAGCAACCCTGCTTGCAGTCGGATTTACCCTTGACGAGATCACCAACGATATCACCGGGACTCCTGCAAGTTTCGAACCGGTGATTGACTACGTTGTCACCAAGGTTCCAAGATTTACTTTTGAAAAGTTCCCAAATGCCAACTCTACGTTGACTACAGGTATGAAGTCTGTTGGTGAAGCGATGTCTATAGGGAGAACGTTCAAAGAGTCGTTCCAAAAGGCACTCTGTTCACTTGAAACGGGTCTTACAGGGTTTAAATCGATCGACTGTGACGGAGAAACACTTGTTCGTGAGATCAGAAGACCGAACGCTGAACGTATGCTCTATGTCTACGAAGGGCTTAAACGCGGTATGACCGTCGATGCAATCTATGACCTCTGCAAGATCGACAAATGGTTCCTCTATCAGTTTGAAGAGATGGCAGCAACGGAAAAAGCGATGGATGTCGCGATGCTTAGTGATGCCGGGAGATTGAGAGCTGCCAAAGCAGAGGGCTTCAGCGATGCAATGATCGCTGAGATTATCAATAAAAAAGAGGGTATGAACCTCACAGAAAATGATATCTACAATGCCAGAGAAAAAATGGGTGTGTGTCTGGAGTATAATGAAGTAGATACCTGTGCAGCAGAGTTCAAAGCACTGACACCATACCTTTACTCTACGACAAACATTACAAAGCTTCCAAAAGAAGAGGCTCCTGCAAGCAAAGAGAAAAAAGTACTGGTCATCGGCGGCGGGCCTAACCGTATCGGCCAGGGTATCGAGTTTGACTACTGTTGTGTACATGCGGCATTTGCCATCGAAGACATGGGCATGAAGTCGATCATGTATAACTGTAACCCTGAGACAGTATCGACTGACTACGATACGTCTGATATCCTCTACTTCGAACCGATTGACTTTGAACACGTGAGAAACGTGATCGAAATAGAAAAACCGGATGGTGTGATCGTACACTTCGGTGGTCAGACACCGCTTAAACTGGCAAAAAACCTTACCGCCATCGGTGCGAACATCTCAGGTACACCGGCAAAAGTGATCGACCTGGCAGAAGACAGAGAGCAGTTCTCTGCCTTTATCAACGAACTGGGCCTCAAACAGCCGGACAACGGTACGGCATTTGCAAAAGACGAGGCAATGGCAATCGCCAACCGTATCGGCTACCCTGTACTGGTACGCCCTAGTTTCGTTCTTGGCGGTCGCGGTATGCGTACCGTCTACTCTGATAAAGAGCTGAGACAATATATGGATGAGGCGGTAAGCATCTCCAATGACGCTCCGGTACTGATCGACAAATTCCTTGACAGTGCGGTAGAGCTTGATGTGGATGCGATCTGTGACGGCAAGGATGTCTATATCGGTTCGATCATGCAACACATCGAAGAAGCAGGGATCCACTCGGGAGACTCCGCGTGTTCTCTTCCTCCTGTAAGCATCTCCGAAGAACTTCAGGAAAAAGTCAAAGAGCAGACAGCCCAGATCGCACTTGCGATCGGTGTCATCGGACTGCTGAATATCCAGTATGCAATCCACAAAGGTGAGATCTACCTGATCGAGGTCAACCCGAGAGCTTCCAGAACCGTTCCGTTCGTCTCCAAAGCAACAGGTGTTCCTTTGGCAAAAGTAGCCACAAGAGTCATGCTCCAGGGTGATTTGAAAGAGGCACTCAAATATTACGATACGTTTAACGTAGTGAACTTTGACAAGAAGATCATGGAACCGAACCTCAAAAACCACGTTGCAGTAAAAGAGGCGGTATTCCCGTTCAACAAACTTCCGGGATCAGACCTGATCCTTGGGCCTGAGATGAAATCTACCGGTGAAGTAATGGGTATCTCCGACAATTTCGGTATGTCATTTGCAAAAAGCCAGTTTGCAAGCAAGAACAACATCCCTCTTGAGGGCAAACTCTTCTTCTCTCTCACAGAGGTTGATAAACCCTATGCGGGAGAGATCGGCAAAATGTTTGTTGACCTCGGCTTTGAGATCGTTGCTACCTCGGGAACACATGCAGCGCTTGAAGCAGCCGGTGTACCATCAACTAAAGTCCTCAAGATCTCAGAAGGACGCCCAAATGTGGATGATATGATCAAAAACGGCGAGATCGCACTTGCGATCAACACAAGCGACAACAAGTCGAGCAAAGATGATGCAAAGACGATCAGACAGTCGGTTCTCAGCAACAATGTCGCTTACTTCACAACAATTGCTGCAGCACGTGCCACAGCGCTTGCGATCAAAGAGCTTAAAGAGCATGGCAAAGACCTCGAACCTAAGGCGATCCAGGATTACCTCGCATAATTTTTACCAGGTTACACATCCGCTGTAACCTGCCATCCCTATTCTACCGATAGATCAACAAAGAAACAACACTTCCTACAGATATTATCCTGTAATGGCACAGAGAGGTTTTACCAAAGCCTTTCTGTGATGTTTACCCTAGTGATGATCCCTCTCTTTTCGATGATCATGATCTCTGTAATGTTTTTCAGACCCCTTCTCCGGCTTTATCCGCTTGTTTTCGGATGGTTTTTCATGAGAATAGGTTTTACGGTCATCATAGTGATGCTGATGCTCGTCAAGATGATGTTTGTTATGCTTATAATAGCCTTTTTTATGATTCGGGTGTTTACGGTCTCTTCCATAATGGTCATGATATCCTTTTTTATAGTATCGTCCACCAACTAATCTTCTGCCATCAAAATAGTAGTATCCGTTTCTCCATTCGCCGCCGTAGTAGTATCTGTTTTTGTAGAAATAGTACGGCCTGTCATCCCGGTACTTCGGCCTGTCATAATCATGGTATTTTCTGTGATAGTGGTCATAATATCCTCTTTCATAGTAACGGCCGCCGTAAAGTCTCTTACCCCTATAATAGTAATAGCCGTCGCGCCATTTCCCTCCATAGTAGTACCTGTTGTTGTAAAAATAGTATGGCCTCTGATCCTTGTATCTAGGCTGGTCAAAGACCCCAAGTACCACCTCTGTGACGACTCTTTCCACAAGGGTATCAGCGTAGACCTGTGCCGGCAGATATAAACCGATAGATACGATTCCTGTCAGTATGATTTTTTTCATTTTTCTCCTCTCTAAGTCTTTCATATTTTATAATCATATTGTGCAATAATCGTTGCCCGGCACTTTTTTACTATCCAACGAAGAGGATATTTATACTTTTGTTATATACTTCGCAAAATCCGATTCAAACGAAAGGAGTTTCAACCATGTGGGATCAACGATACGATCAAACCGAGTTTGTCTATGGCACAAACCCCAATGATTTTATAAAAGAGTCTTACCGCCATATTCCCAAGGGAGGAAAAGTGCTCTGTCTGGCAGAAGGAGAAGGGAGAAATGCCGTTTTTCTTGCGATGCAGGGCTATCAGGTCACTGCTGTGGACCAATCCCGTGTAGGCCTTCGGAAGGCTGAGGCACTGGCGAAAGAAAACGGTGTGGAGACAGAGACCATCATTTCTGATCTGGCCCATTTTGATCTCGGTGAAGAGAAATGGGACGGGATCGTTTCGATCTTTGCCCATGTTCCTCCTTCCATAAGAATACGGCTTCACACACAGGTGCAGAAGGGGCTGAAAAAGGAGGAGTACTGCTCCTGGAAGGGTTCACACCCCGTCAGCCTGAAATGAGCGGGACGGGTGGTCCTCCTCCCTCCCAAAAGGAGCTTTTCATGTCTCTTGAATCCCTCAAAGAGGAGTTAAGTACCTTAGCGTTTATCACTGCCCAGGAACTGGAGCGGGAGCTCTCTGAAGGCAGACACCATGAAGGGGTATGTGCTGTCGTTCAAGTTATAGGGGTCAAAGCGTAGCCGTTTCCCCGTGACACAGGCAGATCGACACTCAGCAGATCTGCCTGCGTACCGGACTAAGCGTGTGACCTGATCTCTTTTTCTTTGATCACGTGCAATGCACGTAACTGTGACTCTACGATCTTATCGGTATCAAGTGTCTCGCCGATTCCCAACTTGATCAACTTCTCTTTTCTTTTCTCATCCGCCACAATATAGACCTCTACTCCGCTGCTCTTCAGTTTTTCGATACTTTCACTCAAAGCATAGATCGCGGAGAGATCCATAAAAGATACCAGGCTGCAATCCAATACCACATTCTTCACGTCGTAGATCTTGTCTACCCGCTCAAGGATATAGGAGGTGGAACCGAAGAAAAAAGGTCCCTTGATATTGACAATCCTAACGATCCCGTCTTTGACGATCCTGTCATCTTTGTTCTCTGCTGTCTCTCCTCCCGAAATATCCACGGCACTCTCCTGGATCAATCTGTGGATGATCAGGAATGATGAGAACACGACACCCACACCTACAGCCACGATAAGATCGACAAAAACCGTCAGAAGAAATACGATCATCATGACGGAGACATCATATTTCGGAAGAATCTTCATCTGTTTTAACATCTTATAGTCGAAGATATCCATCCCCACCTTGATCAAAATCCCTGCAAGCACAGGCATCGGTATATTGCTTGCGAGCGGCGCAAATACCAACAGGATCAACAACAAAAAGAGAGAGTGATACATTCCTGATACTCTGCTGGTAGCACCGCTTTTGATATTGGTGACGGTTCTCATCGTCGCACCGGCTCCCGGCAATCCGCCGAACAAAGAAGCGATCGCATTTCCTATCCCCTGTCCGATAAGCTCCTTATCGGAATCGTGCTTCTCTTTTGTCAGCGAATCCGCGACAAGAGAGGTCAGCAAAGAGTCGATCGTTCCCAGTATCGCCAAGGTAAGCGCCGAGATAACCACAAATGACATGGAGCTCAGATCAAAATCAAACGATACTACGGTAGGCAATCCGGTAGGGATATCGCTCACATAGGAGACATCAAGATGCAACAGATACGCCACAAAGGATAAAACTACCAGCGCAATCAGCGGAGAAGGGAGTTTGGAGGTGATCCTTTTGGGCACCATGTAGATGATCGCAAGGGTTGCCAGGGTTAACAGCAATGCCTGAAAATTGAGCGAAGCAAGCGCCTGCGGGATACCTGCCAATGCTTCAAGAATGGACGATTTGGCATCTTGACCCAATGCCACATTGATCTGCAAGAGAATGATAATCATCCCGATACCGTTCATAAACCCTGAAATCACAGGATAGGGAATGAATCTTACAAATTTGCCGACCTTCACGAGCCCAAGGATGATCTGAAAGAGTCCTGCAAGCAAAAAGGTGGTAAATACCAGTGCCAGGTTGGCTCCAAATGCCGCGACCACAGATGCGGAGATGACTGTCATGGGACCCGTAGGGCCCGAGATCTGGGTTTTTGTACCGCCAAACAAAGATGCAAAAAAACCTAAAAATATCGCACCGTATATCCCTGCACTTGCGCCAAGGCCGCTGGATATACCAAAAGCGATCGCCAACGGAAGGGCGATAATCGCTGCGGTCAATCCACTGAGTATATTATTCATATGAGATCCCCCCTGCTTTATCAAAAGTTATAAAAATTGCCGAATTATAACATAAGCCGATACGCTTTCATCCCGGTTTCCCCATCCAACAGTAAACCATTGAAACATTTGCTTCTCATCATTAAAATATGTTATACTTCAATTTACTATAATTAAAGGGGTATACCATGAAAAAATTACTTTTCACACTACTGTTAAGTTTAGGATTGATGAGTGCTGCAGCAACAGCAGCCGATAAACAGAGCATCTTTGTCAATGTCACATCAAGTGATAATGTCAAAGGACCGATGGCAGTCATGTTTGCCAACCAGGGGTTAATGCAGGGGCTTGATATGACGATCTTTTTAAATACCGAAGGGGTTCGTCTGGCTGTCAAAGGTTTCAATCCTCCAACCAATGCCCAAAACGGTAAAAATACCCATGAGATGCTCTCCATGTTTGTCAAAAACGGCGGAAAACTACTCGTATGTCCTATGTGTCTCAAAGCTCAGGGATATGACAAGAGTGATCTGATCCCCGAAGCTGTACTCAGTGATGCCAACAAAACATTCGGCGGTATACTCTCCAGTGATAAAGTCATCAGCTTCTAATGCTTTTTGATCCGGGTTCTCTGCACCTAGAGACTCCTGGATCAACGCACTTCTTACTCCTCCTTAAAATATTAGCCCATAGATCTCCCTACGCTCCACTCTTACGATATAATAACGGTATCAATATACGGAGTAACCCTAGAGTGCTGACCAACAAAGTTTTCCTGACACAAACAGATACCACTATCGGATTTGTCTCACAAAATGAAGAGAGACTCACCCGCATCAAACAGCGTCCTCCCCACAAGCACTATATCACCGCAGTCAATTCGCAAAAAACACTTCAACACTTTACACGCATTCCCGCTATCCATCATAACAGGGTCAGAAGAAGCCAAAAAACGACCTTCATCATGCCAAACGGACGCTCTTACCGGCTGATACGCGACACCCATCACCTGCTGCTTCTCAACCGCCTGAAGTGGGCATATACGACCTCCGCCAATCTCAGCGGAAGCGAATATGATGAAACCTTCGCCGAAAAATCTGCCGATGTGATCATCACGCCGCTGCAATCGACCAAACAAGCCTCCAGGATATACAAACTGGGAAAAACCACACTGAAAAGGATACGCTGATGTCTACCATCTACCAAAACGAAATGATACGCATAGAAACCGAGGAGAGCGAGATCCCCTGGCTGAAGATCTTTACCCGGAAACCCTACAAAGAGATGAGTGAAGTTCCACACAATCTAAAATTAGCGATCTATGAACTCCTGGATATTATCGAAAAGGAGATGATCAGGTACTATCGTCCGGACAAGATCAATATCGCCAGCTTCGGGAATTATCTGCCGCATCTTCACTGGCATATCATGGCACGCTTTAAAGAGGACAGCTATTTCCCTGAACCGATGTGGGGGAAAAAACAGAGGGAAGCCGATCTGAACTTGCCTGATTTTCAGGACTTCTATGAGATGGTCGCCTCAAAACTTGAGACAAAGATCAGGTCCCATGAGTATAGTTTTTAAAGATCAGTCACGGAAAAATAAATAAGCCTCTCTTTGGATCGATAGCGTTCATCAGAAGAGAGTCTACCATACACTCCTCAATAAGGTTATTCCGGTATACTTAAGAGATACGGACGGAAAAACACGTATGTTTTACCACAGACCTTCAGGAAAAGAGCAGAGGGATGGCCAGTAAGAAGTTTGGTAGCCGTACAAAAAGATATGATGATCTACCATATTGGCTAAAGAAGAACCACCCTCCCCTGATGTTGAGCCATATGCAGGCAAGGAGAAGCAATGCCTTATGATACACTCGATGCACTTCCCGACTCAGTCAAAGCCACCCTCCCGAAACATGCACAAGAGATCTACAAAGAAGCCTTCAACAGCGCATGGGATGAGTATGCTTCCCTTCAAAAGAGGCATGGTGATGCCAGCCGTGAAGAGACTGCACATAAAATAGCCTGGGCGGCAGTGAAACATAGTTATGAGAAGAGAGAGGGTGAGTGGATCAGGAAATAGGCCTTAGATAGTACTTTTTTCTAAAGGATAAAGGATGAAAAGAGAGACACCCAACAGATTTCAGCAAGGGTTTGTACTGCTACTCCTCTTCATAGCCCTGACGGGCTTTATCGGAATGATCCGGGAATTTCTGATCGCGCTTGTACTTGCTGCGATCTTTGCGGGACTGCTCTATCCTTTCTACCTCAAAATTCTTTACGCTCTCAAAAACCGATCTGCTTTGGCGGCCGGCAGCACACTCATCATCATTGCGTTTGCGTTTGGTCTGCCTCTGGCGGGACTTGCAGGTATGGTCACGAGTGAAGCCATAGAGATCAGCAAAAAGGCACGTCCCATCGTACAGGAAGCCTTCGACAACAACCTCACCCTAAGCGAAAAAGTGCCCGACTGGCTGCCTTTGAAAGAGAAGCTTGAGCCTTTCAACGAAACGATCGTCAAGAAAGCCTCCGAAGCGGTCAGTGCCGCAGGAAGCTGGCTGGTTTCAAGTCTCTCCAGCGCTACCAAAGGAACAGTCGGCTTTTTTATCGGTCTCTTCGTGATGTTTTATGCCATGTTTCACTTTCTGATACACGGACCGCAGCTGCTTCGTTCATTTGCCTCTTTCCTGCCTCTTTCCGAAGAGGACAGGATGGAGGTGATGGGCCGCGGTCTGATGGTAACCAGGGCATCCCTGAAAGGGATCATGATCATAGGGCTCATTGAGGGGATAATGGTCGGACTGGCATTATGGGTTACAGGGATAGAAGGTTCCGCTTTTTGGGGAAGTATTGTTTTTCTTCTTGCTGCTATCCCGGGACTGGGAGCATCGCTGATCTGGCTTCCTGCAGCGCTCTATCTGTTGTTTACAGGCAGTACCGGATGGGGTATAGCCCTTGTAGTATGGGGACTACTCGTAGTAAGTCTGGTTGACTATCTCATTCGCCCGTGGATCGTCGGAAGTGATTCCAAATTGCCTGACCTCGTGATACTCATATCGATTTTTGGAGGAATCATCTCCTTAGGTCCCCTGGGTATCATTATCGGCCCGGTGATCGCGGCGCTTCTGGATACGATCTTAAATATCTATAAAAAGACGTTTCAGCATCTGTTGCCGTCTGAAGACCAAACAACGCATCCTTTATAATGACCGGAGATAGCGCTTAAAAACAGACAAGGAGCACCTCATGCCTGTTCACAATACCGATATAGAAGAGATATTCAAAGAAGTGGCCGACTTGCTTGAGCTTCAGGATGCCAATCCTTTCCGGGTACGTGCCTACCGCAATGCCGCAAGAACCATCGCTTCTCTCCCCTACAGTATCATCGATCTGGTTGAAAAGGACAAAGATCTTACCGAACTTCCGGGTATAGGAGAAGACCTTGCCGATAAAATCAGGGAGATATGCAGAACAGGCACGCTGAAGTTTCTGAAAAAACTTGAAAGCGAGGAGGGAGGCTCCCTCCATACGCTGATGGGAATACCGGGACTTGGGCCCAAAAAGGTCAAGGCACTCCATCAAACACTCGGCATAGAAACGCTGCAGGAGCTGGCTGAAGCAGCCCAACAGGGAAAGATCGGCACGGTACAGGGCTTTGGGGAAAAAAGCGAAGCCAATATTCTCAAAGAGCTCAATCGCCTCAAGGAGCGGAGCGGCAGAACCCCCTACCCTGTCGCTTGCCAGCTTGCCGCACCTCTGATCAAGTACCTGAAGCAAAAAAGCGGGGTGAAACAGATACAGATAGCCGGAAGTTTTCGTCGTGCCAAAGAAACCGTAGGAGACCTGGATATCCTCGCCAGTTGTACAAGAGGGACCGATCTTGTCACATATTTTGTCCATTACGAAGAGGTGGATGATGTCATATCGGAGGGAAAAAGCAGATCAACGGTGATCCTGAAGTCCGGTCTGCAGGTTGATCTGAGAGTGATCCCGGCTGTCAGCTGGGGAGCGGGTCTCTTTTACTTCACTGGATCCAAGGCACACAATATCGCTATCAGGAAACTGGCACTGAAAAAAGGTTTGAAAGTCAATGAGTACGGCGTATTCAAAAATGATAAACGCATTGCAGGGAAGAGCGAAGAGGAGATGTATGCCCAGGTGGATCTGCCCTATATCGTCCCGGAACTGCGGGAAAACAGGGGTGAGATCAAAGCTGCAGCCGAAGGGAAACTTCCCAAACTGATCACCCTTGATGATATACACGGAGACCTGCATATGCATACAAAAAAAAGCGACGGACAGCACTCCATATCCCAGATGGCAGAAGCTGCACGGGAAAAGGGGTATGAGTACATTGCCATCACCGAACACTCCCAGCATGTCAGGATTGCCAGGGGGCTTGATGCAAAAACACTGGAAAGACATATTGAAGAGATTAATACGATCAACAATCAAATCGATGGGATTGAGATACTCAAGGGGATCGAAGTAGATATTTTGGAGGATGGCTCTCTTGATCTGCCCGATGAGATACTCAAAGCGCTTGATATCGTCATCTGTGCGGTCCACTACCTCTTTGATCTTCCCGAAGAGCAGCAGACACGACGCATCATCAAGGCACTGGAAAATCCTTTTGTCAACATCCTGGCGCATCCGACAGGCAGAGTGATCGGCGAACGTGATCCCTACCAGGTAGATATGAAAGAGATTATGAAAACGGCCAAAGAAAACAACGCTTTTTTGGAGCTTAACAGCTACCCCTATCGGCTGGATTTGAACGATACCTACTGTAAGATGGCGAAAGAGATGGGGCTGAAAATCGCGATCAACAGCGATGCCCACTCGATCGACGGACTGGATAATCTCTCTTTTGGGATACAACAGGCAAGACGGGGTTGGCTGGAGGTTAAGGATGTGATCAATGCACAGAATCTCGAGAGCTTAAAAAGGCTTTTAAGGAAAAGATGAATACACTTTCAATCTCATAGATAATATTTTTCAATTATTATATATAATAAACTTGTATCTGTTAAATAAAATCGTTATAATTAAAAAAAGGAGGTTGTTTAGTCATGAATGGAGATATTATTATTGTTGCTAATTCAGGTAGTTTAGAGGTTTGTAAAATAGAAGATGTCAAAGGGATTGATCCGCAGGAGACAAGAAACGTAGCTGCAGGCACCCAAAAAGAGAGAAGCAATCTAAGGTCAATCACAAAAATTGATTATATCGAACCCCATACGCGCACCTCTGATGATATGAGCGACCAGTTGGGACGTCGCGGACACAGCAGCGGGGAGCAGCCGCAGGGAGAGGGCCGCGGCATTCAACTCTCCACCAGCAGCGGGGAGCCACACAATCTTGCTTTAGAGGAAGAGCGTCGCGGTATGCAATTGATCGCTAATGATATTATCAGAGTGGTTTCTGATGCCAAACCCCAAAGATGGCATCTGGCTTTCCCTCAGGAAAATCTCGACAGACTCCTTGAGATGATCGATACCAAGACGAAAGAGACGCTTGGAAAAAGTATCGGAAAGAATCTGGTCAATGCACACGTGAAAGATCTGCTCTCATTCTTTGAATAGGTGTACAGATACAAAATGTCCGATATCTCCCTTTCTTCTTGAATCACGGGATAATGTCGGGCACCACTCTTAAAATCATGATGCCCGTCGGTATCGCATAGACCTATCTCTCTCTGATGCGTCTCTCTTCCACAGTATCAACGTTGACCTCTTTGCGTTCTCTTACGGTTGCACGGGACCGGTCATGTGTTCTGTGCATATCGTGTGTTCTCGTACGCTCCTTTGTCACCGTATGGTTACTTCGTATGGGGGTTCTTTGCATCTCATGAACTCTTGTACGTTCTCTGGTGGTTTGGATCGTTCTCGTCGACGTTCCTGGCCTCTCATAGGTTCTCGTTCTCTCTCTGGTCACTTTATGTGTCTCTCTTAATGGCGTAACACGATGGTGTCTTCGCTCATACTCTCTCCGTGTTTTATAGTATCCGTACTCTCCGCTCACCGCTCTGTAACGTTTTCCCTTATAGTAGCGGTAGTTTCTGTGATAATAGTGTCCGCCGTAATATCTGCGTCCTTTATAGTAGTAGTACCCGTTGGCATACCTGCCGCCATAATAGTACCT
>JACXUO010000101.1 GCA_014763885.1 Campylobacterales bacterium | reverse complement strand
TTGATAATATAAGCATAGATATGATGTTCACTGCAAAACTTTTTGAGGAGAGAAGAATAGCTCCCCGTGGACTCAAAGATAAATACCAGATTTTGATACTCTTTTATTTTATGTATATAAGTGGATACCCTTAGGGTAACAGTGAAACAGTGGGATGGTTTGAGTGATCAATCTGTTGGCTCTCATGGTATGGGTATTTTAAGGGATAGCAACCAATCAAAAGGGGTGGTGAAAAGGAGGAGCTAACATGAAAATGGGGTTTCAGCTTCTTGGTTGCTATACCTGAATATTACATGATCTACACTAACGGTATGTAAACACAGAGGCATAAAAGACAACAGGTGTGGCGCATATCCTCTCTGGAACCCAACCTGTTGTGCGATACCCTCTCTGCTATGGATTGCAGATCCAGGGGCTCTCTTTGCAAAGTGTCTCAAGATTTTTTTGGGCAGCCACATCGCCCTTCCTCGCAGCCATCACCCAATATTTATACGCCTGCAGCTTATTTTGTTTTACGCCTTCTCCATGGTAATACAACATACCGATACTGAACTGGGATGGGGCATATCCCTGTTCGGCCGCTTTGCGAATCAGTTGGGCCGCTTTTTTGTAATCCCGGGGCACACCCTGTCCATCTCCATACATCAGCCCGAGATTATGCTGTGCCTGTGGATCTTTCTGATCTGCTGCTTTCTGATACCACTGTGCCGCTTTTTTGTAATCCTGTTTTACGCCCTGGCCGAGATAATAGATAATGCCGAGATTGGTTTGAGAGGGAGCATATCCCTGGGCAGCTGCCTTGGTATAGTATGCTGCGGCTTTTGCATAATCCTGCTCTACCCCTTTACCGGTGTAGCAGAGCGTTCCAAGACCGTTTAAGCCTTTGGCATCTCCCTGTTGAGCTGCTTTCTGATAGCACTGTAGTGCTTTTCTGAGGTCCTGTTTTACCCCCGACCCTTTCTCATATAACGTTCCAAGCATCGATTGGGCTTCCGCAAGTCCCTGTCCGGCCGCTTTCTTGTATAACGCCACAGCTTTTTTGTGATCTCTTTTGAGCCCTTCTCCCAGGTCGTACATAGTTCCAAGGCAATATTGTGAAGTAGGGTTTCCCTTTTGGGCACCTTTCTCGTAAAGTTGGATCGCCTTTTGAAGATCTCTCTTTACCCCCTCCCCATCACGATACATTCCGGCAAGATTGTTCTGCGCATGGATAGAGGCATCCGGGTAGCTGCTGCCCTGGGCAATCGCTTTTTCGTAAAGCGCTATTGCCTTCTTGTAGTCCTGCTGAACGCCTGCTCCCTTCTGATAGATCTCCCCCAGATAGACTTGCGAGATGATATTTCCCTGTTCGGCAGAACCCTTAAAATAGTAGAGTGCTTTTTCATAGTTTTTTCTTTCAAAATAGAGTAAACCTAAAAACGACCGCGTATCTATATCTCCGGGGTCTGATGACTGCAAGTATGTGAAGGGCCTTCTCGTACTCTTTCGCGTTGATGGCATTTTGGGCATCCTCGATATCTCCCCCTATTGCCATGATTGACAGTGCGAAAAGTGTAAGTAGCAGTTTTTTCATATTTCCCCCTCCCAATAAAATAACCGGGTAAAAGCATTACCCGACTTGACGATAAAAACCCTTATTCTGTTCGATTAATTCCCGCTTGGTATATTAAAAGGATTCTATCCAAGGATATATTAGGGGGTACTGAAGAATCGCGATACGTTAGCCAAATTGGACCTATTCTGTATCTAAATCCGGCGTGCAATTTTAAAAACACTCTCATATGGTTGCCCGCTGTCTTCACATTAAGAATATTTATGTTAAGTTTTCGTTGGAGGCAGATCAGCAGCGCATTGAAAGCCAGACGATCTGCAAAGGAAAGCTACGGGGCTCATATCTCGATAGGCCGGGTTGCATGGCCAAGAGTCATTGCATTTTTCATTCGTATGTTTGAATGAAAAAATGAAGAGAAGAGATGGATTATGAAGCGTATCGAAATTCATAAAAAACAGAATATCTTTTTTTATGAGTCACACTTTCTCTTTTCTTCAGAAGCATTAAATCACGAATCTCAATCTACTATTTCTACAAATTCGGATATGTTTAGAAAAGAGCAGCTCAATCGCTCTTCAGGAAATTTTGTCGATAGCGTACGGTCCGACTTTTCTGCATTTCAGGGGGATAAGCCATGATATATACTGATCATAGATCTCTCAGGCCTCTCTGAAAATAAGCAGGAAGGGGCTAGTATGTCGCTGATCTATTGTAGAGAGTGCCGGATAAATTGAATGAGGATCAAATGAAATCAAGGAGGGTCATTATGGACAGGGGATGTTATATTAAGCCATTTGGAAAGCAGCAGCTGTTTTCTTTTTGGGTTGTCTGTCTTTTACTGTTTACTGCAGAAGGGAAAGCGCAGGAGCGTGCAAAAGCATATCAATTCACATCAAATAGTATAGAAGCATGGGATGAATCTATACGGGAGAATGTTACTATCCCGGATAATAAACTGTCCAGTATGGTGATCTACAGACCCTCTGCATTAAAGGGCAGGGCAATGAATATCTATATTGACGGGGAATATCAGGCATCCTTGCTGCCCGGGGCATATACCCAGGCTACGGTATGCCCGGGAAACCATCATGTAGTGACTGCCTATACAAATCCTGCAACGCGCTACAGGGAAAAGAAGAAACAGGGTGAACGTATAGCCCTGAAAGCAGACAGCCTCTCTTTTTACCAGATCACCGATCATCCTGCTCATGGATTGAGACTGCTGCCTTTGACCAAAGAGGAAGCCACTTCCCTCTTTTCCGACAAGACACTCAGAAGATCCCATACGATCCCGCGTTTGGGCAGAAAAGCATGCCTGCAGCCTGAGCTCCCGGCCAAAGATCAAAAAAGCATTGTAGAGTTGAAAAAGCAAAAAGTTGATGAACCCAAATATCCGCATCCGCAGCTTGGTACCCATCAGATCGAAGTGAAGTAAAAGGAAGAAGCAATGGGAAGAGAAGTAATTATTCAGATAAACACCCCGGAGAAAACAATAGAAACGCATACGGCATATCCTGCTTTGACCGGCAAGGCGGTGCATATCAAGGCACATTCGAATGTGAAATATCTAATCGCCGAAAAAACCAATGGTTATGCTCCCGAGAATATGGCAGTCAAACGGGTAGGGAAAGATCTTCATATCGCTTTTGAAGGGAGCGACATCGATGATCCGGATGTCATTATTGAAGGATATTATGATGAAAGCGAAGAATCGATCGTTGGTAAGGCAGAGAACGGGTTCTATTATGAGTATATTCCCGAAAGTGCGGATCTCTCCGATACTTTGAGTGGTCTGGAAAACGGTGTGTCAGCCGGCCAGGCCTTGGGTGGAGAGGGGTTTTCCACTCCATTCGCACAGGAAGGGGGGATAACGACTATCTCTATGCTTGGTACGCTTCTTGGTGTAGGTGCGCTTGCTGCATTGGCCGGCGGTGGCGGTGGTGGCAGCACTTCTGAAGCCCCCGATCCCTATACGCCTGAATCACCCCAGCCATCCAGTGGTGACACTCCGGTCAGGAGGGAAGATTTCGCAAAAGAGTACGACGGTGCCATCCAGGAGGGAGGTTCGGGGATCGATACCTTATTGGGAAGCAATGGCGATGATCGTCTCTATGGGTATGGTGGTGCAGATATACTGACAGGTCTGGGTGGAGATGACCTGCTCGACGGAGGAGATGGCGATGATACGCTAAGCGGTGATGCCGGGGCAGACCTGCTGATTGGGGGCAGTGGTGCCGATATCATTTACGGAGGCGACGGGGATGATATCATATTCTATGATCTGCTGGACAGTGTGGACGGCGGAGCAGGCTTTGACACCCTTTATCTGGAGGGTGAGGATATCACTCTTAATCTTGCCGACAATGATTTCAAAATAGGCAATATAGAGCAGATAGACATCACAGGGAGCGGAGACAATACGCTTATTGTAAGCTATGAGGATATCCTTGCACTGAATAATGAAAATGATACACTCTTTGTGACAGGTAACAGCGGGGATACCGTGCATCTTTACGGGGAAGAAACGTTTACCGGTTCGGTGACAGTGGATGGCGTCACCTATGATACCTATGATCTCGGCGGGACAGCAGAGGCGGATATCTGGGTACAGCAGGGTATGACGGTGATCTAGACGTTGCTTTCAACCTCTCCAGAAGCGAGAGCTTCCTAGGGAGAGGGATTTCTTTCATCCGTAGGTTTGGCACTGCCAAACGTTTTTACCCATTTTTTATACTTTTTTTGAAATCAATACTTCTATTATGCGTTTGGCAGTGCCAAACCTACAGCTATCGGTCTGTCAATCTCCATTAACTCGTCATGTACTAAAAATGTGCGGAAATTTGATAGTTTGAGAAATGAGTTAAACTATGAAAGCAAAATACAAACGGGAGAAAGGGAGTTGGTTAAATATTTTGCCAGATAAGAGTTTGACTTTAGGCTCAATATAAGGAGACACAATGGAAGTGAAAGTTGCCTAGATAGTGTAAAATAAAGTTCGCAATTTTCATTTACGATACCCTTTCAGAAGAAAGAAACGGAGAGTAAAATGAGAATTGATGAACGAGAGCTGTTT
>JACXUO010000001.1 GCA_014763885.1 Campylobacterales bacterium | reverse complement strand
TTAGGCTCAGAAATGTGGCTAACTTTTATATACTTGTTTTTCATCGGTTATATCGTACCTTTCTCGTACTTTATACCTTCTAAACTAGTCTAGCCCCTTCAAGATATATTGAAATATTGGCAGGTTGACTTTTTCTTACTCTCTCTTTTTAATCATTCTCTCTGGTTCCATATCTCCTGATATGGAATGCATATTCACATTTGTTTTCCATCAGAATTTATTTGTCTACTTTGGCATTATATAAGGGTGCGTTTGTTAACGCACCTTTACATAAAAATGTTCATGCTATTTCGGTTAGAAAGTGGTATTATATCGACACAACCATGATGGTGGGTTAGCAAACGCACCCTTGTATAATGCAGATTATGGCTGTTTGTGCTGAACCAGTCGAAGCAAAGTACATTTTTCTCGTTCGTTGGGAATGCCCCTGACCGAAGGGACGAAGTGCCCTTGGAATGCATCCTCTCATTTATACTTCAGTAACTATCTCATGATATAATAAGCCAATAAGCATAGCAGATCGATCTGGCGATACAGGAGAGGGCAGTATTGGCACTGAAGTCAGAATTGACTATGAGACACAAGAGCTTTGATGACTATAACGATGAGGAGTTAGAGATAATGCTGGCTGAAGAGAAGAGAAAGATCATGGACTCTCTGAAGACCAAGTCTCTACTGGCAATACTTGCGCTGTTTGGCATCAGTCTTCTTTAAGGTGTATGTATGGTAAGACAGGTCAGATCACTCATACTTTGGACACTTATCTATCGCTTTCGCAGAAGGCTTACGATCGTAGCGGTATTGCTCTCTATGGTATTGCTGTCACAATGGATCTATGGGGATATTGTTGAATATCTGAGGCTTTCGGAGAAGGTAGAGTATCTTTCGTATGTATTGGCAGGCAAATGGACAGTGATCTTTTCCAATATCGCTGTTTCGGCCTATCTGATACTTACCATGTTCCGCAAAGAGGATAAACCGGATAAAAAGAATAGATCAAAAGAAAAGAATCAAGATCAAGAGGTGATATCGGTAGATACACTGACTGATAGAGAGAGATCTTTTTTAACACGAAAGCTACGTTCAAAAGCAGAGATATTAATGGATAAAAAATAATTTTTTGATTGTTTTAAAAGAAGTGGCGCGGCGGACGAGACTCGAACTCGCGACCCCCTGCGTGACAGGCAGGTATTCTAACCAACTGAACTACCGCCGCACCAATAAAAAGAATGACATTAAAAAAATTAATGTAAAACATGGTGGTCGCTACAAGACTCGAACTTGTGACATCTACCTTGTAAGGGTAGCGCTCTACCAACTGAGCTAAGCGACCAAATGAAAATATGTATAAAAATGGTGACCCATCATGGATTCGAACCATGGGCCCACTCCTTAAAAGGGAGTTGCTCTACCAGCTGAGCTAATAGGTCACCTAAAATAGTGGCGCGGCGGACGAGACTCGAACTCGCGACCCCCTGCGTGACAGGCAGGTATTCTAACCAACTGAACTACCGCCGCACCGTAATCTCAAATTTTAATTTGAGCTTAAATTATACTCACCTTAACCTTAAATTAAGACAAGATTTAAATGGTGGTCGCTACAAGACTCGAACTTGTGACATCTACCTTGTAAGGGTAGCGCTCTACCAACTGAGCTAAGCGACCATAACTGTCAATTTGGCGACCCCTAGAGGATTTGAACCTCTGTGTCTGCGATGAAAACGCAGCATCCTTGGCCACTAGATGAAAGGGTCATCTAGATCCAAACAGTCATAAATAAAGCAACAACGTTGCATGAGCCTTCCGCTGAGGAAAACTACAAAATTAAATGGTGACCCATCATGGATTCGAACCATGGGCCCACTCCTTAAAAGGGAGTTGCTCTACCAGCTGAGCTAATAGGTCATCTTTTACTCACTCACTTGTGAATAAGTGGACGGAATTATAGCTCAGAATACTTTTGTTGTCAAGGGTTTTTGAGAAAAAATTAAGAATTTACATTTTTTTCTAAAAGTTCAATGGCAAAAGCGGTTGCCTGCTCCTGTACCTGATGCCTCTCTCCTTTAAAGAGGCAGTGATGGACTTCATTCTTTCCATCAGGTGTACGCAACCCTACATAGACGGTGCCCACAGGCTTGAACTCTGTGCCCCCGGTCGGACCTGCTATCCCTGATACCGCGAGTGTATAATCAGAAGATGCCATCCTTTCCATCCCTGCAAGCATATACTCTACACACTCTTTACTGACGGCACCTTTGGTTTCCAATATCACTTTTGGGACTCCAAGCCACTGCTCTTTGATCTCATTGGCATAAGTGACACATGAGCCGTGCAGGATAGTTGAAGAACCTGAGACTGCTGTGAATGCTGCTGCGATACGGCCTCCGGTACAGCTTTCAGCAAAACTGACAGTCTGGTCTCTCTTGCTTAGTATTTCTATAAGTTTTTTAACGGTTTTTTCTAAATTTTTCATAAATAAGTATAGCATAGATATCGCTATACAGCAGTCAAGAGATAAAATGTGACTAGTCACATGAGCACCCCAAGGGCACTTCCTTCGGGCACCTGCTGCTGACAAGTGACTAAAACACAGTGTAAGCGAAGCACGAAATGCTGAGTCGTAAGATGCTTTAGCGGCAGCGTAGATTTTGGGACTTATTATAAAAGCGTTTTATAATACTCTTTTGGGTACAATCACGAGATAATTATCACGAGGTAAATCACCGTACTAGATACCTACCCGAGCATTTAAAAGATTGAAGAAGGGTGAGATGTGAGTGAAAAAATCTGAAGGACTACCTGTAGGTAATTCGAAGATTTTTTTGCTTGAAGATTGTCCTTTTTCATTCTTCCCAAAGGGTGCAGTGCTTTCGCCCATAACCTGCGTTAGATTTTTTCAAATTAGCTACGGCTAGTCCTTCAAAAATCTGCCTTGATTCTGAACGAAATCACTGCATTAAATTCGGGGTAGGTATCTAGTACGGTGATAAGCCTCATTTCAAGGTGTTATCACAGATGGATTTTAAAGAGACGTTACTCCTTCCCAAAACAGACTTCCCGATGCGCGGAAACCTCCCCACTAATGAACCAAAGAAATACAGTGCCTGGTTTGATGCAGATATCTATGAGCAGATGAAAGCAAAACGTGCCGGTGCTGAGATGTTCACACTGCATGATGGACCTCCGTATGCAAACGGGGATATCCATATCGGACATGCACTCAACAAGATACTCAAAGATATCATTCTTAAATACAACTACTTTCAGGGTAAAGCCGTACGTATGACTCCGGGCTGGGACTGTCATGGATTGCCGATCGAGCAGAAAGTCGAAGAGAAGCTCGGCAAGGAGAAAAAAGAGGCGATGCCGACAGAGAAGTTCAGAGAACTCTGCCGTGACCATGCCGCGAAGTTTGTCGATATCCAGAGAGAGGGATTTAAATCTCTGGGATGTATCGCTGACTGGGATAACCCTTATGTAACGATGGACTTCAAATTTGAAGCCAACATCTACAGAACGCTTTGTGAAGTAGCAAAGAGAGGGCTGTTGGTTGAACGTCATAAACCGATCTTCTGGTCATGGGCTGCGCAGACAGCACTTGCGGATGCAGAGGTGGAGTATGAGGATAAAGAGGACTACTCCATCTATGTGCATTTTGAACTCAGTGATGCAGCGAAAGAGAAGATCGGAGTCGAGGGTAAAGCCGGACTGGTGATCTGGACGACGACACCTTGGACACTTCCGTCAAACACAGGTATCGCGATCAATCCTGAAGAGATGTATGTACTTACAGATGATGGACACATCGTAGCGGATGCCAGATATGATGCGATGATCGAAGAGGGAGTCGTAAGCGGCCATGCAAGCAGAAAGCTTACGGCCAAAGAGATGGAAGGCCTTTTGGCGATCAACCCACTCAACGGAAGAAGTTCAAAAATTGTACTTGGTGAACACGTAACAATGGATGGCGGTACCGGATGTGTACATACCGCACCTGGACACGGTGAGGATGACTACAGAGTAGGGCTTAAGTATGGTCTTGATGTCGTGATGCCTGTGGATGAGAGAGGCTGCTATGATGAGTCAGTAGTAGGTCTCAACCTTCTTCCAAATGCACAAGAGTTTGTAGGGATGCATATCTTCAAAGCAAACGAGCCGATCCTGGAACTGCTTGGAGAGAACCTGTTAAAACAAAGCAAGTTCGTGCACTCCTATCCACACTGTTGGAGAACGAAAAAGCCTTTGATCTACAGAGCAACAAACCAATGGTTCATCTCGGTAGACGATACGGCAAAAGGTGAGGATAAATCGCTTAGACAAACAGCACTTGATGCGATCGAAGAGGTAGCATTCTTCCCGGCTTCGGCAAAGAACAGACTCAAGCCGATGATCGAAGGCCGTCCTGACTGGTGTATCTCCCGTCAAAGAAGCTGGGGTGTTCCTATCGCATTCTTTAGAAGCAAGAGTACCAAAGAGGTGATCCTGGATGAAGAGGTACTAGAGCATGTCGCATCACTCTTCGATGAGAAGGGTGCAGATGCATGGTATGAGATGAGTATCGCTGAGCTGTTGCCTGCAGGAAGTCAGTACAACCCGGATGACCTTGAGAAGATCAATGATATCCTTGATGTGTGGTTTGACAGCGGTTCGACATGGAACTCGGTGATCAAGAGCGGCAACTATGATGCGGGAGAATACCCGGCATCACTATATATAGAAGGAAGTGACCAGCATAGAGGTTGGTTCCAAAGTTCACTGCTTCTTTCTGCTGCGATCACAGGACAATCACCCTATAAGAGACTGATCACTCACGGATTTACCGTGGATGAGAAGGGTGAGAAGATGTCAAAGTCCAAGGGGAACGTTGTTGCCCCTGACAAGGTGGTCAAGGAGTACGGTTCGGAGATCCTCAGACTGTGGGTAGCACTTTCCGACTACCAGTCAGACCTCAAGATCTCAGACAACATTCTGAAGCAGACAGCGGAACAGTATAGAAAGATCCGTAACACATTCAGATTCCTGCTTGCAAACGTGGATGATCTGGATGCGATCGTACCGGTTGAATCGTATGGTGAATTGGATCGATGGATTATTGCAAAAGCAGGTGAGGTCTTTGCTTCGATCAAAGCTTCATTTGAGGCAAATGATTTCCTCAAAGGGTTTGCAACACTGAACCACTTCCTGACAAACGAACTCTCAGGTATCTATATGGATATCTGTAAGGACAGACTCTACTGTGATGCAAAAGAGAGTACAACCAGAAGAGCAGCGCAGTCAGCAATGGCACTGATCGCCAAGTCAATGCTGGGTCTTGTAGCGCCTGTATTGACCTATACGACGGATGAGATCCTGGAGTATGCGCCGAAGATATTCAAGGGAGAGATGGAAAATATCTTCGATCTTCTCTATGAGCCGCTGCCGGCTATGGAGGCACCGTTTGACGTTTCAGCGCTGATGGAGATCAGAGAAGGTTTCTATGAAGAGGTTGACAAACTCAGAAAAGAGAAACTGATCAAAGCAACATTGGAACTTGAGCTGGTCGGAGAGATCGAAGGCTTTAGCAGCAATAAGGATATGGAAGACTGGTTTGTCGTATCAGCGGTGAAACCTGATAGCGAAGGTGAGAAGCTGGCTAGTTTTGAAGTAGAAGGCAAAACATACGCGATTCATAAAGCAACTGCTTGTAAATGTCCTCGATGTTGGAAGTTCGTATCCGCAAGCGAAGAAAAAGTATGTGCCAGATGTGCCGAGGTGGTAAGCTAATGTTTGATCTAAGCCGTCCTGTACCAAATGAGGTGATCATCGGATCGATCGTAATCATTTTCGGATTGGTAGCTGTAGGTTTAGGTATCGTAGCATATTATAAGAAGAAACTAGGAAAATAAGGAAGGAAGAGTGATCACATTAAAAGAAGCATTAACAAAGTCCAAAGAGGAGCTTGCAGAGATCAGAGCTGAACTTGAAGCGAAGGCAAAAGCCAGTGACCTTAATGCCTATGTGGGATTTGAGAGTTCGGGTGAGGGTGTGCCTATCCTGATCAAAGACAATATCCAGGTAAAGGGATGGTCTGTTACCTCCGCATCGAAGATCCTTCAAGGGTATATCGCTCCTTATGAAGCAACAGCGATCAAAAACCTGAAAGCAAAAGGGATGATGGCATTTGGTAGAGCAAACATGGATGAGTTTGCGATGGGGTCAACGACTGAGAGTTCATACTACGGGATCACGAAAAACCCGCATGATACAAGCAGGGTTCCGGGAGGTAGTTCAGGAGGATCGGCCGCAGCAGTTGCAGCGGGCATCGCTATCGCTGCGCTTGGTTCAGATACGGGTGGATCGATCCGCCAGCCTGCTGCATACTGCGGTGTAGTAGGGATGAAACCGACGTATGGCCGTGTAAGCCGTTACGGCCTTGCAGCCTATGCTTCAAGTCTTGACCAGATCGGGCCCATTACCCAAAATGTGGAAGATGCAGCAATCCTCTATGATGCGATCAAGGGACACGACGAGAAAGACTCCACTTCTGCGGATTTTGAGATCGAGGATATCGCAAACAACATGGATCCGGATAGAAAATTGACGATCGCAGTAATAGACAACTATATCTCCGAAGCGGATGCAGATGTACAGAAAGCCTATGCCGCAACAGTGCAAGCACTTGAAGAATCCGGACATACGATCGTGCATAAAAACATGCAGAATACGAAATATGATATTGCCACCTACTATATCCTTGCGACAGCGGAAGCAGCAACAAACCTTGCCAGGTTTGACGGTGTGAGATACGGGACCAGGGCAGAGTCGAAAACCACCGAAGAGCTCTTCTTTAATACAAGAAGTGAAGGATTCGGTGAAGAGGTGAAACGTCGTATCCTTCTTGGAAACTTTGTACTCTCCTCAGGCTTCTATGACGCTTACTATCTGAAGGCCCAGAAGGTAAGACACCTTATTCAGGATGAGTTCAATGCGATCTTTGATACGTGTGATCTTATCCTCTCTCCAGTTGCACCATCCGTTGCACCAAAGATCGGGGCAAGCGAAGATCCTCTGGAGATGTATAAAAGCGATATGTATACGATCGCGATCAACCTTGCAGGACTTCCTGCGATCTCGCTTCCTGTAGCTAAAAATGATGAGGGTATGCCGGTAGGTCTACAGCTTATTGCTAGGAAATTTGATGAAAAAACGCTGTTTGACGGTGCTCTGAGTATGGAAAGAGCCGTAAATTATCTCAAAAGCTAAGCTTTTCCCTAGGTGAATGCCTAATCTTTAGAGATGAGAGGAATTGATAAGGAGCTTTGCTTCTTATCAAGGAGAAAATAATATATAATATCAAGAAAGGATCACACTACAATGAACATCAAAAAAAGAGCACTAACGTTTGAAGACGTACTACTGGTTCCACAACACTCTACAGTTCTTCCAAAAGAGGTAAGTATCAAGACAAATCTTACCAAGCGTGTCACACTCAATACACCAATCGTATCTGCAGCAATGGATACGGTAACAGAGTACAGAGCAGCGATCGCTATGGCACACCTTGGAGGGATCGGTATTATCCATAAGAACATGGATATCGAATCACAGGCAAGACAGGTAACAAAAGTAAAAAAGTCTGAAAGCGGTATCATTATTGATCCTATCTATATCGCTCCGGAGAAAAGTGTGGCTGAAGCGGATGCATTAATGGCTGAATACAGAATCTCCGGTGTTCCTGTAGTCGATGCGGATATGAAACTGATCGGTATCATCACAAACCGTGATATGCGCTTTATCACTGATATGACACAGAAGGTATCTGATGTGATGACACCTGCCCCGCTGATTACTGCAAAAGTAGGTACGACACTTGATCAGGCGGCACAAATGCTGCAGGAGCACAAAGTGGAGAAGCTTCCACTGGTTGATGATAACGGTGTGCTTCAGGGACTTGTCACGATCAAAGATATCGAAAAGCGTGAGAAATTCCCAAATGCCAACAAAGATGAGCACGGACGTCTTAGGGTTGGAGCCGCGATCGGTGTGGGTCAACTGGACCGTGCCAAAGCGCTGGTAGAAGCAGGCGTAGATGTGATCGTTCTTGACTCTGCACACGGCCATTCCCAGGGGATCATCGATACACTGAAAATGATCAAGGCAGAGCTTGATGTAGATGTGATCGCAGGGAATATTGCAACAGGTGCAGCGGCGAAAGACCTGATCGAAGCAGGAGCGGATGCAGTAAAAGTAGGTATCGGACCCGGTTCGATCTGTACGACGCGTATCGTAGCGGGTGTGGGTGTACCCCAGATGTCTGCGATCGACGAAGTGGCAGAAGTCGCAAATGCGATGGGTGTACCTGTAGTAGCAGACGGTGGTATCAAATATTCCGGTGATGTGGCGAAAGCATTGGCGGTCGGTGCGAGTTCAGTGATGCTCGGTTCAGCACTGGCAGGTACCTATGAGGCTCCTGGTGAGATGATTCTCTTCAACGGCAGACAGTTCAAAGAGTATAGAGGTATGGGAAGTATCGGTGCAATGACCAAGGGAAGTACCGACAGATACTTCCAGGAAGGTACGGCTGCAGACAAGCTGGTTCCCGAAGGGATCGAAGGACGTGTACCGTACAGAGGAAGGATTGCCGACGTGATCCACCAGATGGTCGGAGGACTGAGATCTTCCATGGGGTACTGCGGTTCAAAAGATATCAAGACATTCTGGGAGAAAGCAGAGTTTGTAGAGATCACCTCTGCCGGTCTGAAAGAGTCTCATGTGCATGATGTAACGATCACCAAAGAGTCTCCGAACTATTTTTCATAAGTATAAAATATCCAAAGTATAACTTTGGGTATTTACTTGACTCCTTTAATCATCTCTCCCCATTTTAAAAGCATAAAAAAGTATAAAATTCGCTTCACTGCAAGCATTCAATAGCTATAATTGATCGACTATATATCAGAGAAGGAACCCTAATGAAGCAACAGACCCTTGCGATCCATGCAGGATATGAGAAAGACGCACAAAGCACAATGGCTGTACCTATCTATCAGAGTACTGCCTATGAGTTTAGAGATACTGAACATGCGGCAAACCTTTTTGAACTAAAGGAACTTGGCAATATCTATACGAGATTGATGAACCCGACTACGGATGTGTTTGAAAAACGATTTGCCGCGATGGAAGGCGGGGCCGCAGCGGTGGGTACAGCATCCGGTATGGCAGCGATCTTCTATGCGATTGCCAATGTCGCTGAAGCAGGGGACAACATTATCGTTGCAAAACAGGTCTATGGCGGTACAACAACACTTACGGGTCATACGATCAAAAGATTTGGGATCGAAACGCGTTACTTTAATATACAGAACCCTTCCGAACTCGAAGAGTTGATCGATGCAAAGACAAAACTGATCCTGTTTGAGAGTATTACCAATCCAAGCGTGGACGTAGCGGATTTTGATGCTATTACCGAGATCGCGGAGAGACACGATATCCTTACCTGTGTAGATAACACAGTGGCGACACCTATCTTCTGTAATCCGCTTCAGCTTGGATGTGATATCGTCGTACACTCTGCGAGCAAATATACTACAGGACAGGGGCTTGCAATCGGCGGGATCATTGTAGAGAGAGAAAATCTTGTAGAAAAGATCAAAGATAATCCGCGCTACAACCATTTCAATGAACCCGATGAGAGTTACCACGGGCTTATCTACTCTGATCTTCCGCTGCCTCTCTTTACTCTGAGAGTAAGGTTGTCACTGTTACGCGACCTTGGAGCGGCGCCGAGTCCGTTCAATTCATGGCTCTATATCCAGGGGCTTGAAACACTCTCTCTGCGTATGAGACAGCATGCCGATTCCGCACTGGAGATCGCAAAATTTCTAGAAGCACACCCCAAGGTGAAGAAGGTCAACTACCCGGGGCTGGAATCAGATCACAACTATGTGATGGGACAGAACTATTTCAAGGGCGGGCACAGCGGGTTGCTCTCTTTTGAGGTAGAGGATAAAGCGACAGCACAGAAGATTGCAGATTCTACGAATATTTTTTCGCTTGTGGTCAATATCGGTGACAGCAAGTCTATCATCACGCATCCCGCTTCTACAACACATCAGCAGCTTTCCGAGCAGGAGCTGATCGATGCCGGTGTACCGGGCGGGCTGGTAAGGCTCTCTGTAGGGCTTGAAGATACGCAGGATCTGATAGATGACCTGGCGCAGGCAATAGGATAAGATCTGCTACACTTCAAAAAAGTGGGCCTGCCTGTCCACTTTAATAAAAGTACAAATAGGATAGAATACGCTTATTAAGAAATACCGGTAAAAAGCAGTCAATGAAAATCGAAACAAAAATCGCACATTTTAGCAGTCCATTGTATCTTGAGAGCGGACGTATCCTGGAACCTTATGAGATCGCCTATGAGACGTACGGAGAGCTCAATGAAGAGCGCTCCAACGTTGTTTTGGTTTGTCATGCACTCAGCGGTTCCCATCATGCGGCAGGGCGCTATGATGGTGACAGAAAACCGGGCTGGTGGGATGGCTTGATAGGGGATGGCAAGGCGATCGATACGACCAGATATTTTGTGATCTGCAGCAATACGATAGGATCATGTTTCGGGAGTACCGGGCCGATGAGCAACAACTATCCAAGCCATGAGCCCTACCGCCTCAAGTTTCCGGTTGTGACGATCAAGGATATGGTCCGTGCACAGATGCAGCTGCTCTCCGATCTTGGCATTTACCATGTACGTGCGATCATAGGCGGTTCGATGGGAGGAATGCAGGCCCTACAGTTCGCCGTGGACTATCCGAACTTTGCCGATGAGATCATCTCTCTTGCCGCAACCTATGCCACGCGCCCATGGACGATCGCCTTTAACAAAGTAGCGATGGAAGCGATCCGTAAAGACCCAAGGTTCAAACATGGGAACTATGAGAGGGATGCATTTAAAGAGGAGGGGCTGGATGGGCTGGCGATCGGCCGTATCGCAGGGCATATCTCGTATCTCTCTCCGGAGTCAATGGATAAGAAGTTTGGACGCAACTATGTCAATAATGACGGACTGTTTGAACTCTTCGGGCGATATGAGGTAGAGCGTTATATGGAGTACAATACGGCTAATTTCGCACGCATGTTTGATCCGCTCAGTTATCTCTATATCGTCAAAGCGATCAATACATTCAATCTCAGCCGGGGATATGACTCCCTGCATGATGCGATCCTGCGTATCAAAGCCAGAGTGCATCTGATCAGCTTTGAAGCAGACTATCTCTTCTTCCCGTGCGAGATGGAGCATATCGCAAAGATGCTGGAGAGAAACGGTCAGCCATACAGCTACAAAGAGGTAGAGAGTGATTACGGGCATGATGCTTTTTTGGTGGAGCTGGATAAGTTTGAAGAGGATATAAGGAGCATCTTGTCATGAAAAACGAAACTTTCGAAGAGAAGCTGGACCATTCCAAAGCATTGCTTGAAAAGCTGATGAAGCCGGATATCACACTGGAGGAGTCAGTCAAGCTCTATGAAGAGGGGCTTACTACGATCAAAGAAGCACAAAAGCTTATTGAAGAGGCGAAGATCAAAGTCTCGGTGATAGAGCAGTCCAACCAAGATGTGAGTGATGCGTAAACAACTTGTAGTGGCTGCACTGCAATTGCCAACACTTGGCATGAATGCAACCAGGCTGGAGTTCTATCTCAAGCAGGCACATCAGCGCAAGGCCGATATAATACTCCTTGGAGAGTATGTGCTCAATCACTTTTTTAAAGAGTTTGAGAAGATGTCCAAAGCGATGCTCAAAGAGCAGACGCGCAAGCATCTGGAACTGCTGAAACGGTTCGCCCAAAAATATGAGATTGTTTTTATTGCGCCGATCATTCTGACCAAAAAGGATGGGTTTCATAAAACCATAGCAAAGGTTACCCCCAAGAGTATCAGCTACTACGAACAGCAGATACTGCTTCCCTATCCGCACTGGGACGAAAAGAATTTTTTTTCCAACGATACATGTGATAAGCTCAAAGCCCCGATGAGTTTTTCAATCAAGGGTTTCAAGGTGATGGTGATGGCAGGATTTGAGCTGCATTTTGATTACTTTTGGCAGAAAGTCACAGAAAAAAAAGCGGATCTGGTGCTTTTGCCGACTGCTTCGACCTTCGGTTCTCATAACCGGTGGAGAGAGATCATCAAGACCAAAGCATTTCTGCACGGTTGTTTTATTTTGCGGGCTAATCGCCTGGGAGAGTACCAGGATGAGAAGGTCAAGTGGAGGTTCTACGGTGATACGATGCTTGTCAATCCCGAAGGTGAAGTAGAGATGATGCTTGAGGATAAAGAGTCTATGCTGGTTGAGGTCATAGAGAGGGATGAGGTAACTGAACACCGTAAAGCATGGGGTTTTGAACGAGAATTGAAAGGACGGCTATGATACAGGACAGGGTAACACAGGAAGAGTATTTCAATCGTCAGATTCAGCTGTGGGGATCAAGCGTACAGCAGAATCTCCAGAAAAAAAAGATCGTGGTTATCGGTGCGGGAGGGTTGGGGTGCAGCCTGGCAATGGCACTCGGAACCTCAGGGATCGGTGAGATCCATATGGTCGATTTCGATACGGTCTCCGATCACAACATCCACAGACAGATCGCTTTTACGCTTGAAGATGAGGGAAAAAACAAGGCGCGGACAGTTGCTGCGCTGATAGAGAAGAAAAACCCGTTTGTCAAACCGGTAGCTTTTGAGATGGAGTTTGAAGCGTTTACCGAAATGGGCAACAGCTATGACCTGATCCTGGATGCCACGGACAATCTCCCGACAAGAGCCCAGATCGACAAGTTCGCGAAGGAGACTGAAACACCATGGATCTATGCCAGCGTAGAGGAGTTTAACGGGCAGGTCTGTTTCTTTGAAGCGTCAAGTTTCCAGGTCTTTAACCTCTCTGACCATAAGCCGGGAGGGATCACTGCACCGATCGTCATGCATATCGCTTCGCTGCAGGCAAATCTTGCGTTAAGATATCTTGCGGGGCTGCCGGTAGTGAAAGACAAGCTCTACTATCTCTACTTCAATACCGAAGGGGAATTGGTGACCCAGAAGTTTGAGATGCCAAAAGCAAAAATTGAGTAGAATGCGTAAAAAAGGAGAAAGAAAATGAGAACAAAGTTAATCTTTTGGATGCTGCTTTCACTCTTTTTTGTGAGTTGTACGCAGGAGACACAGAACTCTTTGAGCCGTTCATTGCAGAACTGGACCGGGACGAACGGAGTATTGGATGTCTATGCCGGGGAGAAGCTGGTACACCGTTTTATCAAAATCGACAAACTCTCGACAGCGTTTGGAACAAAAGACAGTGAGATGAGACCGTATCGTTATGGATATGGTATCGATGATACCAACTTCAACTATCAAAAAGATCCGGGTGAAGAGAAGGTATATTTCGAATTTTCCGACTACTCTACCTCCTATATCTTTTATGAAAGAAATATAAAGAAAAACACTCAAAACCAGTAAAATACAACAAAAAGGATGATCATGATGAAATTGATTTCAACAAAAGAGGCACCACAGGCAATCGGACCCTATTCACAGGCGATAGAAGCGAATGGATTTATCTTTACATCAGGGCAGATTGCTTTGAGGCCTGATGGAACACTGGAAGAAGGTGATATAGAACATCAAACGCATCAGGTAATGAAAAATCTTTACTATGTACTGGAAGCGGCAGGTGCCCACTTTAATGATGTCGTCAAAACAACGATTTTTCTGGCAGATATGAATGACTTTGCAAAAGTCAATGAAGTCTATGCACACTATTTTGGTCTACATAAACCCGCTAGAAGCACAGTCGCTGTAAAAACATTGCCTAAAAATGTTTTGGTAGAGATAGAGTGTATCGCACTTGCAGGCGCGAATTATACATTCTGACCCGAAAATAAGTTTAGTTTAAAATTAAATTAAAACTTGTTTGGGTATAATCACGAACTTTTAAAATTCGTAGTAAAGGGTTTGCAATGTACGCAATCATTAAAGCAAGTGGCCAGCAGTTCAAAGTAAAAGAGGGTGATATCATCGCTTTTGACAACATGAACCTTGAGCCAAAAGCAGCAGTAGAATTCAAAGAAGTTCTTGCAATCGACAATGGTGAATTAACTGTAGGAACTCCGTTTGTAGAGGGTGCTGTAGTTAAAGGTGAAGTGATCAACGAAGGTAGAGATAAAAAAGTGATCATTTACAAAAAGAGAAGAAGAAAAGACTCTAAGCTAAAAAGAGGTTTCAGAAGAGACTTTACTAGAGTAAGAATTACTTCAATCGCATAATTAAGTAAAGTAAGGAGACGAAATGGCACACAAGAAAGGTCAGGGATCAACTCAGAACAACCGCGATTCAGCGGGACGTCGTTTAGGTGTTAAAAAAGCTGGTGGTGAAGCGGTAGTACCGGGAAATATCATCATTAGACAAAGAGGTACAAAAGTAAAACCGGGTAAGGGTGTTGGAATGGGTAAAGACCATACAATCTTCGCAATGGTAGAAGGTGTTGTAAAGTTTGAGAACCATACTGCAAAACAAAAGAAAGTTTCTGTAGTACCTGCATAATTTTTTATACTTCTGTCCGGCTTTTTGCCGGATATCTCTATCCTATTTAATTTTCATACTATCCCAATCATTTTCATAGAAGATCGTTAGATATCTTGATAGTTGCAGCGAGTGTTTTATAGGTTTTGTCATCTTTTCATTCTCACTATTTCCTGATTTTGGATATAATTCTACAATTTATTAATCATCGTGATAGTTCGAGAATTTTTTTATATATTTAAAGGTTTTTATAAATGTTTGTAGACAGTGTAGAGCTTATGGTGAGCTCAGGTAAGGGTGGGGCAGGATGTGTTTCATTCTGGACAGAAAAATTTGTTGTAAAAGGAGGCCCTGACGGCGGTGACGGCGGCCGTGGCGGTTCAGTCTATTTTAAAGTAGACAACAATACCGATACACTCTCCGCACTTCGCGGGCGTAACCATATCAAAGCGGAGAATGGAAGACCTGGGGAGGGACGCAAGAAGTATGGACGTAAGGGGCAAGATACAACAATTATCGTTCCTCCGGGGACTACAGTCATTGATGCTGAGACAGAGGAAGAGCTTTTCGATCTACTTGAAGAAGGTGAAAAAGTACTTTTTCTGGAAGGCGGCAAAGGCGGCCTTGGAAATATGCACTTCAAAAATGCGAGTAACCAAAGGCCAACGTATGCACAGCCGGGTCTGCCAGGTATCACAAAGCATATCAGACTTGAGATGAAAATGGTTGCAGATGTAGGACTCGTAGGGTATCCTAACGTAGGGAAGTCTACATTGATCTCCACACTTTCAAATGCAAGACCTCAAGTGGCGAACTATGAATTTACCACATTGACACCGAAGCTGGGAGTGGTGCAGGTTGGAGACTTTGATTCATTCATGATGGCAGATATTCCGGGAATCATTGAAGGTGCAAGTGACGGTAGAGGATTGGGATTGGAATTTTTACGTCATATTGAGAGAACGAAAACCTTACTATTGTTGATCGATGCAGCCAATTATAGGGAGATGAAATATCAATATGAGTCATTGTTGGTAGAACTCGAACGTTATTCTGAAGAACTGGCAAAACGTAAGTTTGCCGTAGCGATAACTAAAACCGATGCATTTGATGCAGAAGAAGCGAACAGGCTCACTGAAAAGTTTTTAAGTGATATCGGACTGAGTGCGAATAAAACACTGAATAAGTTTAAAGCAAATCCGGAATACAGTACATACGGTTTCGAGAAAGATTTCGGAGTAAAACTTCCTCAAAATGAGCCTCTTTTTGTGATACCTATCTCTTCGGTAACCCATTTCAATACTGAGGCATTACGTTACGTGCTGAATGATTATATTAAAGCAGTGAAAGAAGAGGAGCAGGAGGAGGCTTAATGAGTCGCATTG
The DNA here is from genome assembly GCA_014763885.1 of Campylobacterales bacterium. Classification (GTDB taxonomy): domain Bacteria; phylum Campylobacterota; class Campylobacteria; order Campylobacterales; family Sulfurovaceae; genus Sulfurovum. Next base: position 48,850 of record JACXUO010000001.1, on the reverse strand, counting down.
TTATCAAAGTGGGTTCCCATGTACTTACTGAGAATGGGATGATCGCCCGACGCCGTATGTTGGCGCTCGTAGAGCTGATCACGCTGCTGAAAGCAAATAGCTATGAGGTGATTTTGGTGAGTTCCGGTGCGGTTGCGGCAGGGTATACGAAACTTCCCCTTGACCGAAAGTCGGTGCCAAACAAACAGGCTCTGGCTGCGATTGGCCAGCCGCTCCTGCTCAAAATGTATCAGGAGAAGTTTGAGATATTTGACCTGCTCTGTTCGCAGGTATTGCTCAGTGCGGATGTATTCGAGTCTGAAAAGCCTATCGCACATGCAAAAGTTGCTATCGATACCCTCCTGACGCATGGGGTGGTGCCAATCATCAATGAAAATGATACCGTCAGTATCGATGAACTGGTGTTTGGTGACAATGACAGACTCTCGGCACACGTGGCACACTATTTTGATGCGGATCTGCTGGTGATCCTCTCGGATATCGATGCCTTGTATGACAAAGATCCGCATAAGTATGAAGATGCGCAGAGAAGGATGGTGGTAACCTGTCTTGAGGAAGCAGAACTCAAAGCAGCTCATACACCAAACAATGAATTTGCAACAGGTGGTATTGTGACCAAACTTCAATCCGCCGATTTTCTGATGAGACGTCAAAGGGAGATGTTTCTTGCAAGCGGATTTGATCTGAGTGATGTGAAATCTTTTCTGATCGATAAAGTACATCAGGGCGGAACACTGTTTACAACAAAAAGGTAAGGGAGAGTATGCGTTATAAAATTGTCTATATGGGTACCCCGCACTATGCCAGGGAGATATTGGCTACATTGATTGAAGCTGAAGAGATGGATGTAAGACTGGTGATCACCCAGCCTGACCGTCCCGTAGGACGAAAGAAAGTGCTTACTCCTCCCCCTGTCAAAGTCCTGGCCGGTGAAGAGGGGATAGAGGTACTCCAGCCCAACAGACTCAGTGATGAAGGGATCGTAGAAGCGATCAAGGCAGAAGTCCCTGACTTTATCGTTGTAGCGGCTTTTGGACAGCTCCTGCCTAAAGCCGTACTCGATATTGCCCCCTGTATCAACCTGCATGCTTCTTTGCTCCCTCAATACAGAGGAGCATCTCCTGTCCAGCAGTCACTCCTGAACGGAGACAAAGTCACCGGTGTCACATCCATGCTGATGGAAGAGGGATTGGATACAGGCCCGATCCTGGAGAAAAGAGTCTTTGAGATTCCGGAAAATATGAGGCTGCATGCATTGATGCAGCAGCTGACACACGATGCGTGCGCACTTACGCTTTCTACAATAAGAAATTTTAATGGGATCACTCCTGAGCCACAGAATGAAGCCGAGGCATCACTCTGTAAAAAGATCAGGAAGAGTGACGGCGAAGTGGACTTTGCAGATGCGGAGTTGCTCTACAACAAATACCGTGCATTTGAAGGCTGGCCTGGCATCTTTGCTGGAAATGGCACAAAATTTGATGAGATGAGTCTGGTTGAGAGAGATGTACCGCATCATCCTTTTGAGCTGCTGGGATTTGAAGAGGATAGCGCCATTGTAGGATGCGGTAAGGGGTCTGTACGGATAGGAGTTATTCAGCCTGCCTCAAAAAAGGCTGTTCCTGCCAGAGCATACTGTATTGGAAGGGGGATAAAAGTTGGAGATTCTATCCTTTGATCTTCTCCCCTCAACACAAAACTACCTTGTCGATGCACTCAAGGCAGGGAGGTTAAGCCCACCCTGTGCGGTGATCGCACTCGAACAGAGTGCGGGAGTGGGCAGCCGTGATAATCAGTGGAGTGGTGGGAAAGGCAACTTTTTTGCTTCTGTCGCGATCTCTTTGGATCAGTTGCCTTCAGATCTGCCTTTGTCTTCGGCCTCGATCTACTTTTCCTATGTGATGAAAGAGGTACTTCTGGAGTATCATCAAAATATATGGTTGAAATGGCCTAACGATTTTTATCTGAATGATGAAAAAGTGGGAGGTACGATCACGAAAAAAGTTGGTCAGACTTTAGTGTGTGGTATCGGAATAAATTTAAAAAATGGGCAAAATGGCTACAGGGCCCTAGGTGTCGATATCCATCCCGAAATATTATTGAAAAAGTTTCTTTTTGCACTGGAGAAATTTCCAGGATGGAAGCATATCTTTAGTGAGTATCGGGTAGAATTTGAATTAAGCAGGAGGTTCTCCGTGCATATTGGAAATCTCAGAAAGAGCCTGTCAGACGCTACTTTAGAGGAAGATGGGTCATTATTAATCAATGGTAAGAAGGTGTATAGTTTACGATGAGTGAAGTAATAAGCATTGCCAACCAAAAAGGTGGCGTCGGTAAAACAACAACTGCTGTAAATTTAGCAGCTTCATTGGCAAAAAAAGATAAAAAAGTTCTTCTTATCGATATCGATCCGCAGTCTAATGCAACAACCAGTCTGGGGTTTGCCAGAGGGGACTATGAGTTCAATGTCTATCATGTATTGATCGGAAGTAAAAAATTCTCTGAAGTGATACTGAAAACAGAGATTAAAAAACTTCATATCGTACCTTCCAATATCGGTTTGGTCGGGATAGAAAAAGAGTTTTATTCACCAAAGAAGAAAAACAGGGAACTGATCCTGAAAGAGAAGATCAGGGAGATTGCAGACCGGTATGACTATATCATTATCGATTCACCGCCCGCACTCGGTCCGATCACGATCAATGCGCTTTCCGCATCAGACTCTGTGATTATTCCTATTCAGTGTGAATTTTTCGCATTGGAGGGGCTTGCCCAGTTGCTCAATACCGTAAGTCTGTTGAAGAAAACGATCAATCCCAAACTGAAGATCAAAGGCTTCCTGCCTACGATGTATTCGAACCAGAACAACCTTTCCAAGCAGGTGCTTGCAGACCTGACGCACCATTTTAAAGATAAACTCTTTCACATCAGCAAGAGTAAAGAGTGTATCGTGATACCGCGTAATGTCAAAGTGGCTGAATCCCCGAGTTTCGGCAAACCGATTACTGAGTATGCAGCAAGCTCCAAAGGTTCAGTGGCGTATAGTGAACTTGCAAACGTGATTATCAGGAACTAAATATGGCATTGGGAAGAGGATTGGGGGAAATACTCTCAGAGGTAGAAGAAGCCTATGCCAAAGATCTGAGCTCAATGGACAGTTCCGAACTTGAAGCACAGGGTGCAAGGGTGGCAGAAATAGAAGTCACATCTATCTCTCCTAACCCGTTTCAGCCTCGCAAGCATTTTGATGAACAGGCACTGCAAGAACTAAGCGAGTCTATCAAAGAGCATGGACTGCTGCAACCTATCGTAGTGATCGAAAAAGATGACGGGTATATGCTTATTGCGGGTGAACGTCGTCTCCGTGCCCATAAGCTTGCCGGTATCCCTTTGGTTAAAGCTGTAATCGCAGATGTGGACATCGACGAGATCAGGCTTCGTGAGCTGGCGCTGATTGAAAATATCCAAAGAGAAAATCTCAACCCTATAGAACTTGCAAACTCTTATGCAGAGCTGATCGAAGTGCATGGAATCAGGCATGAGGATCTCAGTGAAATTGTCCATAAAAGCCGTTCTCAGATTACAAATACGATGCGTCTGCTGACACTGAGTGAGTACGCACAAAAGCAACTTCTCAAAGGGAATATTTCCCAGGGACATGCAAAAGTGCTTGTCGGTCTGGATACAGCGAAACAAAAAAGGATCATTGATACGATTATTGGCCAAAAACTCTCAGTGAGAGAGGCTGAAAAGATAGTCAAAAACTATAAAAACAATCATGAAAAAAAGTTGAAACCGCAGACAAAAACAGCACTGATGGATGACTACAGGAGTGAGATCAGTAGCGTGTTGCCTTTCAGGCATAAAATAAAATCCAAAAGTGTAGAGATTAGTTTCAGCTCAGCAGAAGAAATTGAAAACTTTTTATCAATCCTCAAAAAAGCATAATATTTAACCCGCTTCTCATGTGCTAGATGGTAAAATAGCGCGAAATTACATGAGGAGTTTGAATGCTTGACCTACATTTACCGTTAATGTTGTTTGTTCTGGTACTGTTCATCGCCCTTCTTGTTCTTTTAAATAATATGCTATTTCAGCCGCTGATTAAATTCATGGATGACAGAGATCACTCGATAGCAAAAGATTTGGAAGCAGCAAAAGGTTTGAGCGGCAATACCGATGAACTTAACGCTAAAGCAGAAGAGATTCTTAGCAATGCTAAAGCTGAAGCTGCAGCGATCAGGCAGAAAGCAATCGATGATGAAAAAACATTGGCTGCAAGTAAAGTCGAAACTAAACAGAGTGAGCTTGAACAGGAATATGCAAGTTTCGTTGAAAGACTGGCAAGTAACAGAGAAGAGCTTAAGAACTCACTTCTTTCACAGATGCCTCTCTTCAAAGAGAGCCTAAAAGCAAAGTTCAGCAAACTATAAGGAGGGATGACAGAGATGAAAAAAATAGCACTATACGCTTTGTTTTTGGTTCCGGCTGTTGTTCTTGCATCGGGTGGAAATGCTGCAGAGAGTCACTACTTCCAGATCACAGGAAGAGAGACAGACTTTGTACCGAGATTGGTAAACTTCATTATCTTTGCAGGTCTGCTTTACTACCTGTTGGCGAATCCAATCAAGAATTTCTTTAAGGGAAGACAGGCAGGGATTGAGTCTCAATTGAAAGAGATTGAAGAGAAGCTTCAGGCAGCAAAAGATGAGAAGAGAGAAGCAGAAGAGCGTGTTTCAGAAGCTGAAGCAAGAGCTCTCCAGATCATCGAAGATGCGAAAAAAGAGGCTGTAGTCCTGGCTGAAGGTATTGCACGTGCAAATGCAGTGGAACTTGAAGTGATGGAAAAGCAGTTCGCAGAGAAGATCAAGCTCGAAGAGAAAAAGTCTGCCAGAGAAGTGATCGATGAAGTTCTTGGTGAAAGCATCACAAACGATGACATTATGCTTGGTGAATCCAAAGTGGTTGAAATCGTGAAGAAGAAGGTGGCATAATGGAAGAACTAATTGCTAGAAGATATGCACAGGCACTTGGCGCAGTAAGTAAAGATATAGCAGCAGATGCAGCGCTGCTTAGCACACTATCAGAAGCAATCTGCAACAAAGAAGTTATGAATGCATTAACATCACCGATTATTGCAGCTGAGAAGAAAACTGATATGGTTTTGAAAGCATTGGGTGAGAGTGCTAATGCTGCAATGAAAAACTTTATCAAAATCCTTGGTGAAAATAAGAGGTTGGATCTCATTCCAGTAGTCTCAAAAGTGTTGAACAAAGAGCTGCAAAAAAAGTCCAACCGATATGAGGGTGTGGTTAAAAGTGCCAATCTCTTGGATGATGCAGCGTTGGCTGATCTTGAAGAGACTCTTCAGAAGTATACAGGTGCAACGATCAAATTGGCTCAGGAAAAGTCGGATTTGGACGGAATACGTGTGACGGTAGATGATTTGGGTATTGAGGTAAACTTCTCTAAGCAGAGAGTTAAAGAACAACTGATCGATTTCATCAAGAAATCATTGTAGTTATCAAATAGAAAGGAGTAGCAGTGGCAAACAAATTGCAAGCAGATGAGATTAGTTCGATCATCAAAGAGAGAATTGAGAACTTTGAGATTGATGTTGATATCAACGAAGTTGGTAAAGTAGTAGGTATCGCTGACGGTATTGCAACAGTATACGGTCTAAACAACTGTATGGCGGGTGAAGTCGTTGAATTTGAAAATGGTGCAAGAGGTCTTGTACTTAACCTTGAAGAATCAAGTGTTGGTGTTGTTGTACTTGGTAAGAGTGCAGGTATCAAAGAGGGAATGAGTGTAAAAAGAGAAGGTTCTCTTCTTAAAACACCAGTAGGTGATGCACTTCTTGGTAGAGTAGTGAACCCACTGGGTGAGCCAATGGACGGTAAAGGTGCGATTGAAGCAGCTGAAGAGAGATTTATCGAAGAGAAAGCACCGGGGATCATGGCTAGAAAATCTGTACATGAGCCGCTTCAAACTGGTATCAAATCAATCGATGCACTTGTACCGGTAGGTAGAGGACAGAGAGAGCTTATCATCGGTGACAGACAGACTGGTAAGACAACGCTTGCAATCGATACTATTATCAACCAAAAAGGTCAGGATGTTGTATGTATCTATGTTGCGATCGGTCAAAAACAATCAACTGTTGCAGCAACTGTGAAAAAGCTTGAAGAGCACGGTGCTATGGATTACACAATCGTAGTTAACGCTGGTGCAGCTGACTCATCTGCAGCTCAGTTCCTTGCTCCTTACGCTGGTGTGACAATGGCTGAGTACTTCAGAGACAACGGCAGACATGCAGTAATTTTCTATGATGACCTTTCTAAGCATGCGGTTGCATACAGAGAGATGTCTTTGATCCTTAGAAGACCTCCAGGCCGTGAAGCATACCCAGGGGATGTTTTCTATCTACACTCAAGACTTCTTGAGAGAGCTGCAAAACTGAATGATGAGCTTGGTGCGGGTTCAATCACTGCATTCCCGATCATTGAAACTCAAGCGGGTGACGTTGCGGCATATATCCCAACAAACGTTATTTCTATTACAGATGGTCAGATCTTCCTGGAAACAGACCTCTTTAACTCAGGTATCAGACCGGCGATCAACGTAGGTCTATCAGTATCAAGAGTTGGTGGTGCTGCACAGATCAAGGCTACTAAACAAGTTTCTGGAACACTTAGACTTGACCTTGCATCATTTAGAGAGCTTCAAGCGTTTGCACAGTTTGCTTCAGATCTTGATGATCACACAAGAGCACAACTTGAGCGTGGACAAAGAATGGTTGAAGTACTTAAACAAGGGCCATATGCTCCAGTGCCAATTGAGAAACAAGTTGTAATCATCTTCGCTGGTGCGAACGGATTCTTGGATGATATCCCTGTAGCTTCTGTGACTAAATTCGAAGCAGAGTTGATGCCGTTTATGGATGCTAAATATTCAAACATCCTAGAAAGCATCAGAAATGAAAAGAAAATCTCTGATGATACTGACGCAGAGTTGAGAAAAGCATTAGAAGATTTCAAAGCATCTTTTCAAGCGTAAGAAAGGCTGATTATGGCTAATTTAAAAGATATCAAGCGTAAGATTTCGAGTGTAAAGAATACACAGAAAACGACTCGCGCGATGAAGCTTGTCTCTTCTGCAAAACTGAGAAGAACAGAAGAGTTGGCAAAAAGATCCAGAGTCTATGCAAACAAACTTACCGAGCTTCTCAATGAGATTGCTCAGAAGTTGCAGAAGAACAATGTGGATGGTCTGGACAATGTATTCTTCAAGGATGCCAGCAACCCAAAAGTGGTTGACATTGTTTTTGTCACTGCAGACAAAGGTCTTTGTGGAGGCTTTAACGCTCAAACGATCAAGAGAGTGAATAAACTCTTGGCTGACTACAAAGCAAAGAATGTAAAAGTACGTCTCAGAGCCGTAGGAAGAAAAGGGATTGATTACTTCAAGTTCAACAATATTGATATGATGAACGAAGTGGTTGGTCTCAGTTCGGCACCAAACTATGAAGATGCAGCAGCTTTGATTAATGAGATAGCTGATTCATACGTAAAGGGTGAAACAGACAAGATCGTGATGGTTCACAACGGATATGTGAATATGATCACTCAGGAGATCAGAGAGGCACAGATACTGCCGGTTGATCCCTCTACATTGGAACTGAACGCAGTTTCAACGTCAGAACTTGAAGTAGAACCGGATGAGGATGATACCCTTCTTGAAGCATTGGTGAAACGTTATATAGAGTACACAATGTACTACTCACTTATCGATTCACTTGCCGCAGAACACTCTGCACGTATGCAGGCAATGGATGCTGCGACAAGCAATGCAAAAGAGATGGTGAAGAAGTTGACTGTACAGTACAACAAAGCTAGACAAGAAGCGATTACTACTGAGCTCATCGAGATCATCAGTGGTATGGAATCAATGAAATAAGAAATAAGAGGAGAAGTAATGACAGGTAAAATCGTACAGGTCTTGGGTCCGGTTATCGATGTGGATTTCACAGATTACCTTCCAGAGATTAATGAAGCGTTAGAAACATACTTTACTGTTGACGGTAAAGAGCAGAAATTGGTATTGGAAGTTGCAGCACAACTTGGTGACAACAGAGTAAGAACCATCGCTATGGATATGAGTGAAGGTTGTGTAAGAGGACAGGAAGTCAAAGCGACCGGTGATGCGATCAAAGTACCGGTTGGTGAAGAGGTTCTTGGACGTATCTTCAACGTTGTAGGTGATACAATCGATGATGCGGGTGAAGTGAATGCTAAACAGTACTGGTCAATCCACAGAGATCCACCACCATTTGAAGAGCAGAGTACAAAAACTGAGGTATTCGAAACGGGTATCAAAGTTGTTGACCTTCTTGCACCATATTCAAAGGGTGGTAAAGTTGGACTATTCGGTGGTGCGGGTGTTGGTAAAACAGTCATCATCATGGAGCTTATCAACAACGTTGCGATGAAACACAGCGGTTACTCTGTATTTGCAGGTGTTGGTGAGAGAACGCGTGAAGGTAACGACCTTTACCATGAAATGAAAGAGTCAAACGTACTTGACAAAGTTGCACTGTGCTACGGGCAGATGAGTGAACCACCGGGAGCAAGAAACAGAATCGCGCTTACTGGTCTTACAATGGCTGAGTACTTCAGAGATGAGATGGGTCTTGATGTTCTTATGTTCATCGACAACATCTTCAGATTCGCTCAATCAGGTTCTGAAATGTCAGCACTTCTTGGACGTATCCCTTCAGCAGTTGGTTACCAGCCGACACTAAGTAGAGAGATGGGTGCACTTCAGGAGCGTATTACATCAACGACAAAAGGTTCGATTACTTCTGTTCAGGCAGTATACGTACCGGCGGATGACTTGACTGACCCGGCTCCGGCTTCAGTATTTGCTCACCTTGATGCAACAACAGTATTGAACAGATCAATTGCTGAAAAAGGTATCTACCCGGCAGTTGACCCACTGGATTCAACTTCAAGAATGCTTGATCCGCAAATTATCGGTGATGAGCACTATGCAGTTGCAACCGGTGTACAGCAAATCCTTCAGAAGTATAAAGACCTTCAGGATATCATTGCGATTCTTGGTATGGACGAACTTTCTGAGGATGACAAACTTGTTGTACAAAGAGCAAGAAAGATCGAGAAATTCCTTTCTCAACCATTCCACGTTGCTGAAGTATTTACAGGTAGCCCTGGTGTATATGTTACACTTCCTGACACTATCGATGGATTCAAAGGTCTTATCGAAGGTAAATACGACGATATGAACGAAGCAGCATTCTACATGGTAGGAAATATGGCTGAGGCGATCGCTAAAAACGACAAGATCAACGCTAAGTAATCCTTGGCGCTTGTCTACTAAAGGATAATTATGGAACTTATGAAGCTTGAGATCGTTACACCCAACGGTGTGATTTTTGATGCTGAAGTCAAGCAGGTTACGTTGCCGGGCAGCGAGGGTGAGTTTGGTGTCCTGGCACATCATGCTACACTCGTTTCACTGCTTGAAGCTGGTGTGATTGTTATCGAGAAGGCAGATTCAAGTGAAGTAGCGGTAGCTATTAACTCCGGATATGTGAAGGTGGATGAAGAGAAAACTACCTGTATCGTTGACGGCGCAGTGGTAATCTCCGGTGAGGATACAGATATTGAAAAAGCACTTGAAGAAGCAAAAGCGCTACTCAAAAGTGCTGAGTCATCTAAAACTGCTATCGCATCTGCGGTTAGCAAAGTTGAACAACTTGCCAAGACATTATAACAGTGGGCTCTCTTCTAACTTATTTCATTGAAAGCAGTGCAATTACGATCTTTGTACTGCTTTTGCTGTCAGCATATTTCATCACAGCATTCTGGGTCTTTTTCGATAGATACTATATACTACGTAAAAGAGTAGAGGCGGAAGCCAAATCTCTCAAAGCGCTCTATACCGGGCAATCTAACAATGTTCATACCACCTCTTTGATCTATACTTACCTGTCCCGTGTAAATCGTCCGAATAAAGCGATACTCGAAGCGGCATCCTCTGATGCGGTACGTGTTTCAACCAAAGGGTTGACGATCCTTTCGATCATTGCCTCTACCTCACCGTTTATCGGTCTCTTCGGTACCGTAGTAGGTATCCTCGAAACATTTACAAACCTGGGGAGTCAAAACAGTGCCTCTTTGAGTGTTGTCGCTCCTGCGATCTCAGAAGCACTTATCGCTACTGCTGCAGGTATTGCTGTAGCCATTTTTGCCTATACGTTTCATCTTGTATTGAAACGTAAAGCGTATGAACTCTCATCACTTCTCTCCTCACAGGCAGAGGTGATTCTGTCCCAGACTCACGAGGAGTAGTGAATGTTCCAATGGGATGAAGATCCGGATTTGAACATTACTCCCCTGGTTGATGTAATGCTCGTGCTTATGGCTATCTTGATGGTGACTGCACCGACAATTACGTTCCAGGAGCAGATCACTCTTCCCCAGGGCTCGAAGACGGTAAAGGTTGAAAAGCCTAAAACACTGACGATCCGTATGGATAAGGATCAAAAGATCTATCTTGGCAATGATACCTATAAACTGGATACTTTTGCAGACGATTTTGTCAATCAGTCGGCTAAGCTGGATAAAAACGCTGAAGTCTACATCCGTGCCGATGAACGTCTCTCCTACAAAGATGTCATGTATCTGCTTAAAACGGTCAAAGCAGCAGGATTCGAGAAGGTATCTCTTATTACCCTATGATGGAAAACAGACTACCAAGGTATTTGACCGGATCATTGGCATTTGGGGTTTACTTCCTGATCCTCGCTCTTCTTATCTTCTATTTCAATACGAAAACCCGGCAAGAGAGCACGCACTATGTCAAGAAAAACGAAGAGCGTATCCAGGTTGCTTTGTCGACTCCGGAGAAAAAAAAGAGTGATACGCCTCAGCCCAAAAAGCAGCCAGCGCCAAAAACAGAACCAAAGCCGAAACCCGTTCCCAAGCCGAAGCCAAAACCTGCACCGAAGCCAAAGCCTAAAGAGACGGTCAAAAAACCTGTAGAGCAAAAGAAGGTCATCAAAGAGAAAGTGGTCAAGAAGGTGATCAAGGAACCGGTCAAAAAAGATCAGAATGTAACCCGGCCTAAAAAAGTGAACAAGCCCCAAAGCCTTTTTGCCGATATCACTTCAAGCAAACCAAAAGAGACGAAAAAGGCGGCTGAGAAACCGGTAGAGAGAAAACCGAAGCTTGACGTGATAAAGGTGAAAGAGAAGAGCAGCGCGGCAGAACTTGTCTCCAGTTCACTGAAGGTACAGCAGAGCAGTGACAGGGGGGTTGAAAACGCATACCTGGCAAAGATCGAAGAGAAGCTCAAGGGGTGGCCGGCTCAAAGTGAGTATGCAGGCGAGAAGGCGAGGGTGATGATCGAAGTCGAGCCTTCGGGAAGTTTTACCTACAGGGTGCTCTCCGCTTCCAGTATCCCCGAGTTCAATGCCGGGCTCGATGCCTATCTCAAACAGCTTCAGCGTTTTGGATTCGGGCCGCATAAAGGAAACAGGGCCTATAAGCTTGATGTGGAGTTTATCGCTACAGAGTAGTTTGCGCCTCAACCGTTGGGAGGAATATATTCTGCAGGCATACCACCAGGGAAGAGATTCTCTCTGAATGTGAAAAATCAGATCTTCTCTGTACTGAATTTGTGTCCAGTGGGATTTCCTTTGTATATTCATTTTCTCCCATATCTCTCCGTTTCCATGACTTCATGGGCAACTATAGAAGTGTGAGTTTCCCGAAGATGGCGCAATCATGCCACTACTTCCAGGGTAAAGAGAAAAAAGTTAGTAGAAGCTATATCTGCATGATATGGATTGTACGACGCGCTACTATATCCATATTCAAAATTAAACTATATATAAATGATACTAAAATTATAGTATGGTATTTAATAATATATAAATATAAGAATTACTTAAAATAAAATATAATAAAATAGGAATCAAGTTTCTTTGATGATTTTAATCAGTTTAAAACAGGAGGAAGACATGATTTTTATTACTGCTAAAAAAAATTTCTTATCTAATGGCCACTTTCATCATAATAATCGGACTTACAGCCTGCGGTGGAGGCAACACCGCAAATGAGAGCCATACTGCTGCTCCGGTTTCGGCAGCCGCTCTGGATAACGACACGACAGAGAGCAATGTGGATACGGATGAAGATAATGACGGGTACTCTGACAAAGAAGAGATAGCGATAGGTACGGATCCAGGAGATGCCTACTCTACGCCCTCGAGCGGAAACAAGCCATCCAGTTCAGGGCTTAAGGTGGCTTTTGAACGATACAACAGTTTCAGGGCGGGAGCAGGACTCACAGCATTGAACTATAACAGCTCCCTGGAAAATGCCTCAAAATCACACAAAAACCATCTCGGGTATATTTATGACAGGTATAATATCCTTGAGGGGCACTATGAGAATTATGAGAGTCCGCACTACACTGGCTATGACCCAAGTATAAGGGGGCAGCGGGTCGGATATACAGGATCGACAGGTGAAGTGATATGCTATAGACAAAATGGCGATGTCATAAAGGGGATCGATGAGTTGATGAGTGCGATCTATCACCGAAACGGAATTCTCGCCTACTATGTCAGTGATATGGGAATCGGCGGTTTCTCTGACCTTTACAACTTCAAAGCACAGGTGATCGATTATGGATTTACCGCCGATGAAGTCGTGGAGCGAATGAAAAATGCGGCGAAGGTTATTATTTATCCCTATGCCGGGGAGATCAACGTACGAAGGGTATTCTACGAAGAGAGGCCCGAAGAGTTCCGAGAGCGGAAACCCGATCTCCGTAACCTTCAACCCGTACTATGTGGACAAGATAGAGATGCTCTCCTTCGAACTGTTTGAAAGCGATGGTACAAAAGTGGAAAATGTTTTGCTTATGGACTCAAACAATGACCCCAACGGCTTCTTCAACGATACAGATTTTGCGCTTTTCCTCTTGTCAGTATTGAAAGCATCCCACACCTATACGGTCAGGATTGAATACAGTGCAGATGGAGAGGTGGATAGCAAAGAGTGGCGCTTTACTACAAGAAGTACCAAGGAGGCGAGATGAGCCTTTTTCTTCTCCGGCGCACCAGGGATGCTCCGGGGAACTTGATCTCTTTTCACGCATTAGTCCCTTCTACCCAGGCGGGAGCGTTTCAGATAGAGACTTTATATTCGGGACAAAGAGCGATAATATCCCTCAACTCGCGATACGCTATCCCATGGGTTTTGGCGACAGCTTCATTGGTGACAAACCCGCCTGCGATATTGACCCCGCTGGAGATGGCTGCATCATTCAAAACTGCCTCACGCCATCCCAGGTCGGCAATGCGTTTTGCATAGGTGACCGTAGCATTGGCAAGTGCCTGGGTAGAGGTTGCCGGGTAGCTTCCCGGGATATTTGCGACACAGTAGTGCAGTATCCCGTCCACTTCAAATACCGGGTCCTCATGGGTGGTCGGATGGGAGGTCTCTATCGATCCTCCCTGATCGATGGAGACATCTACCAGGATGGAGCCTCTTTTGCACAGGGAGAGCCTCTCCCTGGTGATCAGCTTGGGCGTTTTCTCTCCTGTGATATAGACCGCTCCGATGACGATGTCTGCGGTAGGCAAAATCTTTTCAAGGTTATACCGGTTCGAGTAGACCGTGGAGATATTTGCGGGGAGTGTCTCTTCGAGTTTTGCCATGGAGTGTCGGTTTCTTCCCATGATCACTACCTCCGCACCCATACCTGCAGCGACTTTGGCAGCACTTTTCGCAACCGTGCCGCTGCCGATAATGAGTACTCTCGCAGGGGTCACACCTGTCGCGCCACTGATCAGTCTGCCACTTCCGCCGTTATGTGCCGCGAGGAAGTAGCTTCCGACCAGAGGTGCTACTTCTCCTGCGATCTGGCTCATCGGGTCCAGCAGAGGAAGCGTCCCTTTTTCCTGCAGTGTTTCATAGGCGATGGCTGTCACCTTTTTCTCCTGCAGCACTTTGGTAAGTTTCGGTACGGGAGCGAGATGGAGATAGGCGAAGAGTATCTGGCCGGGTTTCAAAAGGTGGTACTCCTCAGGTTGAGGCTCTTTGACCTTGATGATCATTTCACACTGATCATAGATCTCCCCGGGACTTTGGACGATGGAAGCGCCTGCCTCAGCGTACTCGCTGTCGCAAAAGCCACTTTTCTCACCGGCACCTTCTTCGATATAGACCTGATGGCCACTCCCGACCAGCTGTTCCACCCCCAGAAGGGATCATTCCGACACGGTACTCTTTGGTCTTGACCTCTCTGGGTACTCCGATCTTCATCTTATTGTGTTTTGCTTACGATGGTTCTGGCAATAGGATTGGCTCTTAGCCGTTCAACAGGGATCGGTTTGGCGGTCTCTTCACAGATACCGTAGGTTCCCTCTTTGATCTTTGAGAGGGCATGGTGAATCTCCCGGAGCTCGGTTGTTTGCCTTTCCAGAAGCAGACGGTCATTGTCATTGAGTGTCTCCAGCGATGCCAGGTCCTCCATATCATTGATGATATCATCCATACTGACATCGAACAACTCGCTTTTGAGTTGTTCGATATTCTCCTCTGCATGTTGCAATCTTTCGCTCAGTAACGCTTCAAACTCTTTGAAGTCGAGATCTTCTCGCTTTTTCATCCTTTACTCCTTTGGTGGTCCAGATTAGGCTCTGGGTGATGCCTCTTTTTCTGCTGTCCAGTCACTCAGACTCTTCGGGAAGTTCTCCAACTCATTTTCGAAACGGTCCCACTCCACATAATCTGTGTTAAAGGCCGCAACATCCAAAGCTGCCGATTCCGCACTTTCATACTCACCGAGCTTCTCTTCCTCTATCCAGAGTTCATACCTCAAATGTCCGACTTGTCTGATCTCAAATGGTCCTATGGGTGAATTATAACGATAAGCCTGCATGATCTGCCTCCTTTCTTTACCATATCATATCATAAGTCAAACCAAAAAATAAAAGAGATAAAATATTTTGTTTTTTTGGTATAAAAACGGGATCGGTATATGGTAGAATTACGCCGATATTTTTAATGCAGATATTAATCTTTGCCTGATACAATATACAGAACATATTACATACTCAAGGGACGTTCGTGAGACGATTGTTGCTTCTATTATTGACCCTATGGTTCACTACAAATCTTTTGGCCGTGGATGCGACACTTAAGATCGAAAAAGATGTAGAGCAGCGTGCCCGTATCGCTTTGGTGGACGGTTCAGCGGAACATCATGAAAAATTTTTCGATATATTGCTTTCAGACCTGAAAATTTCAGGCCACTTCCTGGCTGACAGTCAGATGCATAGAGGCGGTTTCAGCGATAGTTTTATAGACCTGAAACTGAAAAACAGGGATTATCTGCTGAAATACAATCTGATCGCAGACAGCGGGACGAAATTGTATATCCGTCTGCTTAGAGCATCTGACGGTACGGAACTCTATAAAAAATCATACAGTATCCCCAACAGTGCAAAGATGCCGTTCGTAGCACATAAGGCGATCAGTGATATCAATGCCTATCTGAAGTATCCGGATATCTCATGGATCAACCGCTATGTTGTTTTTACGCGTTACACCGCTTCAAAAACGAGT
Organism: Campylobacterales bacterium; assembly: GCA_014763885.1. Taxonomy (GTDB): domain Bacteria; phylum Campylobacterota; class Campylobacteria; order Campylobacterales; family Sulfurovaceae; genus Sulfurovum. Next base: position 33,185 of record JACXUO010000001.1, on the reverse strand, counting down.
GAGATCATGCTGGCTGACTATACCTTTACCTATCAAAAACCTATTATACGCGGTGGACTGAATCTCTTTCCGAAGTGGGCGGATGCAAACCAGCGAACGCTCTACTACACGTCGTATAAAGGGACACTGCCTACTCTTTACAAAATAGACATTTATACAGGTAAAAAGAGTAAAATAGTAAGTTCGGAAGGGATGCTAGTCTGTTCGGATGTCAGTAAGGACTACAGAAAAATTCTGTTGACTATGGCGCCGCATGGACATGCTGACATTTATGAACTTGACCTTTCAACAGGTTCCAAAAAGAGGGTAACCACTTTCAACGGGATCGATGTCAGCGGGAAATATGTAGATGATGAGAGGAGTATTGTATTTGTCTCCAACAGGCTGGGGTATGCCAATGTCTTCAGGAAAGGGATTGATACTCCGGGGGTTGCACCCGTAGTCTATCATGGGCGCAATAACAATGCCTGCGATACCCACGACAACAGGGTGGTTTACTCCAGCCGGGAGTCATCAAGCAGTTTCGGTAGAAATACCTTCAATCTCTATCTGACATCTTCACGCGGGGGAGATACAAGGCCTTTGACAACCACAGGAAGCAATCAGTTCCCGAGGTTTTCATCGGATGGTTCGGTCGTGCTTTATATCAAACAGAGCGGGCGTGGCAGTGCAATAGGGTATATCAACCTTGCCAGCGCTCAGAGTTTGCTATTTCCGGTAAGTATCAACAAAATACAATCAATCGATTGGTAAAAGGATAAAAGATGATGAAAAAAATATATATCTCTACAATTGCACTGCTGATGTTCTCAGGATGTGCACAGAATACTCCTGACGTAAGCGGGAACATGGCGGATGCCAACACATTAACGTCGGATACCGTGACACTGGATGAGAACAACATGTTCGAAGATGGATCAGGTATGCATTACAACAGCAGCAGCGATGGTTTTGCCAGTGTCTATTTTGATTTTGACGGATACAGCATTGCACCTTCGATGGAGAAGAGGGTGAGACATAATGCCGCAAAAGTGCAGAGTGTAGGGAGCAGACAGGTGAAACTGGAGGGGAACTGTGATGAATTCGGTACAGATGAATACAACTATGCTCTCGGGCTCAAGCGTGCCAAAGCAGTAAAAGATGCACTTGCAGACCAGGGTGTAGATACTTCCAATGTCGTGATGGTAAGCTTCGGAGAGAGCAGCCCCGTATGTAATGAAACTACCGATGATTGCTATGCGCAAAACAGAAGAGTCGACCTGAGGCTGGTAAGATAAATTCATGTTCAGACGACTGATACCTTTTGGCCTTACTGCGATGCTATGCAGCAGCATGGCCCTTCTTGCTGAGCCTTCAGTGTACGAGATGGACAGAGATAACCTCCGTCAGTACTATGAAGAGGATATTGCTGTAGAGGAGGAGAGGGGATCTGTCACCCCGCAGCCTGCTTACTCCTCCCCGCAGCCGACGCTTACCTCCCTGCATCGCCAGATACAAAGGCAGAATGAGAGAATTGACGGACTGACTACGCTGGTAGAGGGGTTAAGTGCGCAGCTTTTCGAGCTTCAACAGCAGAGGGGGAGTGTCGCGACTCCATCCAATCCTGAGAATACGGAACTGCTGAGAAAGCTCGGAGAGATGATCGACAAAATCAACAGCAACTATGTCAGCAAAGAAGAGCTCCGGCAGATACTTGCCGGGATGGACGGCAAGCCTGTCGCGCCAGCTACCAAAGCGACATCGCCTTCGGAACAGAAAACATCTTTTGACGGACAGGCGAATGCCGATCTCTACAAAGAGGGGGTAAGACTTTTTGGACAAAAACAGTATGATGAGGCAAAAAAGCGCTTTGTGATCACGGATGAAAAAGGCTACAAGCCCGCAGCTTCCAACTACTATCTGGGGGAGATAGCCTACTATACGAAGCAGTATGAGGATGCGATCTTCTATTTCAAAAAAAGTGCCGGGTTATATGACAAGGCAAGCTATATTGATGTATTATTGTTACATACGGGTATATCATTGGAAAATACCGGTAAAAAAGATCAGGCAAAGCTCTTTTATCAAAATATTATAGAGAACTACAGCGGACACAACTCCGCAAAGATAGCAAAAGAGAAATTAAAGAAACTCTAGGAGGAGAGGATGAGATATATTATATTGATAGTTATATCTCTTACGACTCTTCTCAATGCTGAACATCCTCCACCCAGTGGTAAAGCAACATTTCCTATCTCAAAAACCTCATTTAAAGTGATGACTAATGATGGTTTTAAAACAGTTAATTTAATAGGACAGAAATTCATCGTAGTCTCTGTCAGAGAACACGGAAGCGACGGACGCTTTTATGCCATTGATAAAAGCGGGAAGGTGTGGAAGTCAGGTCCTGTCACTTCCGGTGCGGAGAAATATCGAAGCCCCTCCGGGATATTTACCATTTTTCAGAAAAAAAGATTTCATATGTCTACAGCCTACCCCGACCCCAGCGGGGTGAACAATATGGACTATATGATGAAGTTTACCCGCTTCGGACATGCCCTTCATAAGGGAAGTGTAGACTGGATGTCCCATGGCTGTATCCATGTCGATCCCAAAGATGTAGTAGAGCTGTTTGAGTGGTCGGACTACAGTACGAAGGTCGTGGTGACCCGACACAGTTATATGCCTTTTGCTTTGGCAGATCTACGGGTATCTGATCATGCTGCCATCTTTCCGTCCAATTTGCTGGAGGCGATTTTTTCTACAAAATGATGCATTGAGATAGGCATATTTTGACCGTTATTCCCCTTAAGCATTAGTAAAGTTTGCTTAGTTACAATACATCCAAATTAACTATAGAGGAACATTTATGACAATTACAAATGAAAACTGCGTTGTAGGTATCGAATACGAAGTAAAAGAAGCTGGAACGACTGAAATAGTGGACAGCAATAAAGGCGGAGAGCCGCTGGAGTTCATCATCGGGATGGGGCAGATCATCCCCGGTCTTGAAAATGCACTTGTCGGCATGAAAAAAGATGAGAGCGGAGATATCCTTGTCAAAGCAGCAGATGCGTATGGTGAAGTGAACCCTGAAGCGCAGCAGACACTCCCAAAAGACCAGTTTGAAGGTATCGATCTTGTCGAAGGTATGACACTCTACGGACAGGGTGAAGGCGGACAGACAGTACAGGTAAAAGTGAAGTCTTTTGATGACAACGAGGTAACGATCGATTTCAACCACCCGCTTGCAGGGAAAGACCTTATGTTCTCAGTCAAAGTATTGAGCGCGAGAGAAGCGACTGCGGATGAGATGGCTACAGGTGTTGTAGGCGGCCAATCCCATGGCGGCGGACACTGCGGTTCAGGATGTGGTTGCCACTAAGCCCCATCTTTCTGCACCTGTCAAGCGGCAGGTGTATCCCTTCCCCCTCTTTTCCTTTATAACATTCTCCTTTTTTCGTACTTGCCTGCACTTCACAAAAAAGATAAAATTCGCTGCAAGGAGTAACTATGAATATAAAACCTGACTGTATCGTCTGCCTGATGAATCAAGGGTTGAAAGTTTCCCGTCTTTTGCAGCTTGATGATCGCCAAAGCAAAGAGGTACTGGATGCGACGGCAAAAATAGTTCTGGAGCACGATATGGATGTAACACCCCCGCAGATCGCAGATGTCATCTATCGCTCGATCAGTGAGATCACCGGGTTGGATGATCCAGTTGCTGTTTCCAAGATGGAGGCTACTAAGCTGGCTTTGTCTGTGGATAAGCAAATGATCAAAAATATCGATGATGCCATCAAATTTTCCGTGATCGGCAATGTGATCGATTTCGGGGCACAGGAGCAGTTCGATCTCAATGAAATGATCGCAGCGTATTTTGACCATCCTCTGGCTATCGACGACAGCGAAGTGTTCAGAGAAGAACTGGAAAATGCGAAGGAGATAGTAATCATCGGGGATAATGTGGGTGAGCATATCTTTGATCAATGGCTGATAGAGAAGATCAAAGAAAGATATGATGTTCATGTATACTATTTTGTCCGGGGGATCCCGATCATCAATGATGTAACACTGGATGATACCGAAACGCTCAAGCCATATGCCACGGTGATAGATACCGGTGTTACCACTCCGGGGTATGATTTTTCTTTGGCAAGTAAAGCGTCTCTTGAAATCTTCGAAAAGGCGGATATCGTTATCTCCAAAGGGATGGGAAACTTTGAAAGCCTTTATGGCGAAACACAACGCAGTATTTACTACCTCTTTATGGTGAAGTGCAGTGTTGTGGCAGCAGAGATCGGGCAGCCGGTGAAATCGATGATCTTTAAAAGAGGATAGGCCCAAGAGGGAAGCGTGGTGTACAAAGAGCGGATATGCTCTTTGTAGGATGAAAGAAGTGAAAAGTTATTTGATTGGGGCATTTTTGGGATTGTTTGCTTCAGCAAGTGCCACCAGCCCACCTTTGAGTACATGTACCTGGGCAAAACCGATCTGTTTGAGCCCCATCGCCACAACCGTAGCACGTGTCCCTGAGTGACAAATGATGATGATAGGCTGATCCGTAGGAAGTCTGTCAGGGTTGGCTTTTTCAAAAAGGTTTTCTACAGGAATATGCAGTGCATTCTCTGAAGAGACCGATACGATCGCATTTTCTCCTGCAGTTCTTACATCAAGGAGTGTAAATTTCGCTTTCTCTCTGAACATCTTCATCACCTCTTCTCCTGTGGTAAAAAGTTTCGAGTCTGCACAGGCTTTTTGTGTCATATGTGAATAGAAAGCATTGAGGTTTTCCGCTTTTGCTGTATCATAGGCACTCGCACTCACCGCAAAAACTGCAGTAGCGAGAGAAGAGAAAAGATATTTTTTAATCATATTAATTCATTATAATATTTATTTCTTGAGATTATATATTGAAAACCTTAATAAAGTATTAAATAAAAATCAATATCAAAACGGTTGATTTGGAAGGGAGGAATGTGTGAGTTATCACCACATAATCAAAACATGGTAAAATTACGAAATATTATTTATAAGGATATTCATGTCAGTAAAATGTGCATTTTTATTTCCGGGACAGGGGTCTCAGGCTGTCGGTATGGGGCAGGACTTTTTTAACAACTCAGAGGTAGCAAGAGAGATGGTAGCCGATGCAAGTGCGCGTACGGGTATCGATTTTGAAGCACTTCTCTTTACAGAGAATGACAAGTTGGAGAAGACAGAGTACACCCAACCAGCGATTCTTTTGGTTTCTGCGATCGCACATAGACTGTTTGAGAATGCAATGCCGATCAAGCCACACTATGCGATGGGGCACTCTCTGGGTGAGTTCTCTGCCCTTGTGAGTGTAGGGGCGATCGATGCGATCGATGCGGTAGAGCTTGTGAACCTGCGTGGTAAACTGATGGCAGAAGCGTGTGCGGGCCAGGATGTGGGGATGATGGTCTCTCTCGGACTCTCTGATGAGGTGGTTGAGCGTATCTGTGTTGAGCAGAGAGATGCAGGGATGAAAGTATGGCCGGTAAATTACAATGCCGAAGGCCAGATCGTTATCGCAGGAGTGAAGTCTGACCTGCAAAAGCTTGAACCGGTCCTTAAAGAAGCAAAAGCGAAAAGAGCAATGCTGCTCAATATGTCAGTGGCGAGCCACTGCCCGCTTTTGGAAGCTGCTACAGCACCGTTGGCTGAAAAACTGACTGAAGTGCTTAGAGACGAGTTCAATGCCCCGGTCGTTTCCAACGTAACCGCTGAGTATTACAGCTCTAAAGCCGAAGCACTTGAACTTCTTCCCAAGCAATTGACCTCGCCGGTACTCTATAAGCAGGCGATCGCGAAGTTCGATGACGAAGTGGACTGTTATATCGAGTTCGGTCATGGAGCTGTGCTTAAAGGGCTTAACAGAAAAGCAACGACAAAACCTCATTTCGTTGTCTCGGATATGGCATCACTTCAACTGGCACTTGAAGAGGTCAGCAAGCTAAACGAACAGTAAATAAGGATTATTATGTCCAAGAAAATTGCTATCATGGGTGCGATGCCCGAAGAGATCGCACCGCTTCTGGAAAAACTTGATCATGTCACGACATGCGTCTATGCATCTAACACCTATTATGAAGGAACCTATAAGGGCAAAGAGGTGGTTGTTGCCTACTCAAAGATCGGTAAGGTGTTCGCTACCTTGACGGCAACGGTGCTTATCGAGAAGTTCGGATGTGATCTGCTTCTTTTCAGCGGTGTGGCCGGGGCGATCAGCGATGAACTGGCTATCGGCGACATGATCATCGCAGACGGGCTGTGCCAGCATGACCTGGATATCACGGCATTTGGTCATCCGCACGGGTATGTTCCTGAGGGTGAAGTCTGTATCCCTACAGACCCGGCACTTCGTAATATCGCAAAAGAGGTAGCAAAAGAAAAAGGCTTAACCCTCAAAGAGGGTGTGATCGCTACAGGTGACCAGTTCGTAGCAAATCCTGAACGTAAAGAGTGGATCGGTAAGACCTTTAAGGCTGATGCACTGGAGATGGAGGGTGCATCGGTGGCAGTGGCATGCAGTTCACTGAAGGTGCCGTTCTTTATCATGCGTGCGATCAGCGACAGTGCGGATATGGATGCGGGATTTGACTTTGATGCATTCCTGGAGAGTTCTGCAAAAGTCTCAGCTGATTTTGTGATCAGTATGGTTGAAAAGATCAATCCGGATGAACTATGCAGACACTCTGCGTGTAATCACAATGATTAAAAAGATAAAGGCGTAAGTTGGGTAGAAGAGACGAATTTCCGACCATACCGATGAGCAAAAAACTGCTCAAGGTGATAGGTAAGACCAATGCCGAGTTCAGACTTATCGGCGAAGGGGACAAGGTACTGGTAGGACTAAGCGGAGGAAAAGATTCCCTCTCGCTGATACATGCACTGAAGCATATGCAGCGCAATGCGCCGTTTGATTTCGAGTTTGAAGCGTGTACCGTGAAGTATGGGATGCCTGACGAGCACTACGACTTTCTCTCTGCACACTGTGCAAAGTACGGGATCAAACATACGGTCTATGATACCAATATCTTCGATGTCAGCCAGGATGCGATTCGTGAGAACTCCTCTTTCTGTTCTTACTTCTCACGTATGCGCAGGGGAGCGCTCTACAGCTTTGCTCAGGAGGGCGGTTTCAACAAGGTAGCTTTGGGACATCACTTCGACGATACCGTTGAGAGCTTCTTTATGAATATGTTCTACAACGGTACGATGAGAGCACTCGCACCGATCTACAAGACAGGCAAAGGCTTCCATCTGATCCGCCCGCTGATCCAGGTACGCGAGTCGCAGCTGCGAGGGTTTGCCATGGACAACAACCTGCAGGTGGTCGGTGATGAAGCCTGTCCGGCGATGCTTAAAGATGTAAAGATGCCACATGCAAGAGCTGCTACCAAAGAGTGGCTTGCGGGGCTTGAACAGAAAAACAGTGATATCTTCAAGATGATCAAGGCTTCCTTCAAGCATATCCACGATGATACCTTCCTTGACCCGGAGCGTTGGGACAGAGACGATATAGAAAAAGAGAGCTAGTCTCTTTTTCTGCTGATAGTACAACATTCTTACCTTTTCTTTGTTGCTTACTACTAAACAAAATCCGTTATAATTTATCTACTATAGTGATGTGAGTGTTTGTAGGTTTGGCACTGCCAAACGCCTCAGGGAAATATGAAATAAAGAGAATAAAGTGTTTCCTACAAATGACATGCAGACAACGATTTCAATCAGTTCGGGGTATTATGTGACGTTTGGCAGTGCCAAACCTACGGTAAAAAGGTTACATTTGAAATTATAGAAGAGTTTTTTTAGAAGGACATAGCTACTTTTTTACCCTTGTAACCTATGAACGTAATCTGATATTGATCGAAAATATTGGGCTTTTAAGAGAAAGCTTCACGCATGTCAAACGTCAGTTTTCATTCACTATCGATGCCATCGTTATACTGCCTGATCATATCCATATGATAGTGATGTTTGAAGATGTCAAGGAGTATCCTAAAATCATTGGATCTATCAAAAGGTACTTCTCGTCCCATTGTGATCCGAAATATTACCGGCATTTAATGCAATCCCACAGTAGAGAAGGGCAGCACTATAAACCTGTCTGGCAAAAACGTTTTTATGAGCATACCATACGGGATGAGAGAGATTATAAGCTAAGGTTGAATTATATTCATTATAATCCCGTAAAACATAAGTTTGCGCCTAGCGCTGCTGCGTGGGAGTATTCATCGTTTGGCAAATTTATGGATGCCGGATATCATGATGATGATTGGGGTGTGTTTGATGAGAGTATTGATTTTGAGTAGGTATGGCACGGATAAACAAAAGAGATCAAGAATTGATAAGGACGTTTGGCAGTGCCAAACCTACGGAGTATAGAGTGGAAAAAATTAGCGTAACAGAAAAAAACCGCCTGGACAAAACATTAGCCAATGCGCTGGATGTCAGCCGTAACCAGATCGAAAAACTGATCAAGGACGGACTGGTATCCGTCAACGGCAAGACGATCAATAAGCCCAGCTTCAAAGTAGAAGAGGGGGATGAGATCACTTATGAGTTCAAAGAAGCGGAGAGACGTGAAGCAGTGCCTGTGGACTTTGATGTGGAAGTGATCTATGAGGATGAATACCTGATGGTTATCAACAAACCTGCAGGTCTTGTGGTGCACCCCGCACCTTCGGTCAAGGAGCCGACCCTGGTGGACTGGCTGATACAGCGGGGGATATCGCTCTCCACCATCAGTGGAGAGGAGCGTCACGGGATCGTGCACCGTATCGACAAGGAGACGACCGGGGCGCTGGTGATCGCCAAGGATAACAAGACCCATGAGAAGCTCAGCGAACAGCTGCAGGATAAGAGCATGGGGCGCTACTACCTGGCCCTCATCGACTATCCGCTCAAAGAAAATACCGTTGTAGAGAAGCCTATCGGACGCAATCCGAACAACCGTCTGAAGATGGATGTCGTACCGCATGGCAAAGAGGCAAAAACAGCCTTTGTCAAACTGGCGCAAAGCAGGGTGGATACAGAATTGATCGCTGCCAAGCTTTTCACCGGACGTACCCACCAGATACGTGTGCATCTGGCAACATTGGGACGGCATATACTGGGGGATCATTTATACGGCTTTAAGAGCAAACGGGATAGAATTTCACGGGTGAAGCTGCATGCATATCTGCTCTATCTGACACATCCTGAAACGGGAGAAAAGATGGAGTTTGTCGCCCCGCTTTTTGGAGATATGCAGGCGTATCTGGCAAAATATTTTGATGAAAGTGAAATAGATGAGAAGATCGACCCTCGTACTCTTGGCGACCGTTTTACTGGGGTTTAACGGCTGCAGCGGTGTTGTGCAGAGTATCACGGTTTACGAGCGTGATCCCTCTTTGTCAAAACTCCGGGATCTCAAGGCCCTTCCGCAGAGAAACACGATCGGTTTCGAGTGGGCAAAGATCACAGACAGCAGAGTACGCGGGATCAATATCTACAGAAGCTCGGAGGGTGAAGAGAGACTGGTAGCCACGATCTCCAATGCCTATGCCACGCATTTTGTCGATACACAGGTCAGACCCGGACAACGCTACCGCTATACCTTCAAGACGCTGCGTTTTGGAAAAGAGGCCGCATCAGGTGCCCGGCTCGAAGTTCGCGCCTTGCCTCCGCTTCGAAGCGTCTCATTCCTGAAAGCGTATAAAGCAGGGGAAGGTGCAGTGAAACTGCTCTGGAGACCGCACGGTAATGAAAGTATCAATGGCTATATCATCGAGCGTTCGGTGAACGGGGAAGCATGGCGCTATCTTGCCAAGGTCAAAGGAAGGATCATGGTGGAGTATATCGACACCTTTGTCAGACGGGGGCGGGAGTACCGTTACCGTATCACTGCCAAGAGTTACGACGATACGACTTCCCGGCCAAGTCAGCCAGCACAAATCAGACTCTAAATACACAAGGAAAAAGATGCCACATATTAAAGTCAAACCATTTGACAGTTCTATCGTAGAGATGAAGATACCCGAGAGTTCGTTGCTTACCTTTCGTGCAAAAGCGGTAGGAGCAGACGAGGAGTTATGGGGAGTGGAGTACGCGGGCGAAGAGTTCCTGCTGCAGTACAAACCTGAGAGTAACGGTGCCGCACAGCTCAAGTATGACAAGGTCACCAGGCCTCTGAAGGTCAACCTCCTCAAAGAAGCATTGGCAAAAACGGCCGAGGAGCTGAACCTTGAGATCGAGAGTTCCAATATCGCGATCTCTCATACGAAAGCGCCGCTGGCTTCGGAGTACTTCAAAAAGATAGAGGACTTTGAAACGGTAACATACCCGAAAAAGAAGCTCTCTGTTGAGGTAGGGTTCGGCAGCGGGAAACACCTGCTTTACCAGGCAAAGAAAAATCCTGACACCCTCTATATCGGTCTGGAGATCCATACCCCTTCTGCACAGCAGGTGCTCAAGCAGATCGAACTGCAGGGGCTGGATAATATCTGGGTCGTCAACTACGACGCAAGGCTCTTTTTGGAGATGCTGCCTTCGAACAGCTGTGAGCAGATCTTTGTGCATTTCCCTGTACCGTGGGACAAAAAGCCCCACAGAAGAGTGATCAGCCCGAGTTTTCTCGAAGAGTCGATGAGGGTATTGCGCAAGGAGGGAAGACTCGAGCTTCGTACGGACAGCGACAACTACTTCTGGTATGCCCTGGAGACCTTCTTTGGGGAGAGTGTACCGAAAACGCATGTAGAGGTTCGCAAGAATGAAGCCCTGGAAGTGACCAGTAAATACGAGGCACGTTGGCTCCGTCAGGAAAAGGATATCTATGATGTCTATGTAAAATGTTTAACTGAGTCCGAACCCAAAGCACTGGAGATAGATTTTAATTTTAATGGTGTAAAATATATAGAGGGTATAGAGGAAAAACTTCCCAAAAAAGCAATGGTCTTTGAGGGGTTCTTTATCCATTTCGAGCGTCTTTTCAAGATCGGAGAAGAGAGACTCTTGATCAAATGCGCCTTTGGAAGCTTTGACAGGCCCGAGCACAAGTATATACTGATGGGGAAAGAGGGATGCAGATATTTTGCATCCGTACCTGTGAAGACTACGGTCAACTATCAAGCACATCAAAAAATGAGAGAGATTTTTTCAGAAGGAGATCTACGTGTCTAACGTTATCAATGCCTCCAATTTGACATTGACGTATGACAATGGCAGAAAAGAGGTGATCACCGATGTCAACTTTACGGTTAAAAAAGGGGAGTTTGTTTTTATCACGGGTCCCAGCGGATCGGGAAAATCAACACTCCTCAAATCACTCTACGGAAGGATCAGACCGACTTCGGGGAACCTTGTGGTCGGCGGTGTGGACCTGGCGCATGTAAAGCCCTCGAAACTCCAGGAGCTCCGTACCCATATGGGGATCATTTTTCAGGATTTTAAACTGGTCAATGAATGGACGGTGGCGAAAAATGTTGTCCTGCCGTTGATGATCGCCGGGTACTCGCTTGATGTGCAGAATACACAGGCGCACAGATTGCTCAAGCATGTCAAACTGAGCGAACATGCAGAGAAGTATCCCCTTGAGCTGAGCGGTGGGGAGCAGCAGCGTGTAGGTGTCGCAAGAGCCCTGGCAAAAAACCCGGTGCTGATCCTTGCGGATGAACCGACGGGAAACCTTGATGACTACTCATCCAATGTGATATGGGATCTGATGGAGAATGCCTGTCAGCAGCTTGAAACAACGGTTCTGGTTGTAACGCACAAAATACCCCAGGTATTTTCACTGCCGTACAGGCACTTTATTATCGAGGGCAAGGGCGTCTATGAAGTACATTAAAAATCATCTGATGTTTATACTGCCTTTGATGGCGATCTTATTGGGTATCGAGTTCTATCTGGTCTTTGATCGTACCACGGACACCTATGAAAAAGGGCTTCAGGAGGGGTATTCGATGCTTGTGGTGACAAAAGAACCGATGCAGATCGATGCGTTTCGTGTACTCAACCGGCATATCAGCAAAAGTGAAAGCATTGAACGTGAGAGGATTGTCTCGAAGATTGCCAAAGGCGTGACAAAAGAGGGGGAGGCAAAGATCCTGAAGTCGTTGCCCTATTTTTACAATGTACACCTGGATGAGTATATCAGCACAGAAGAGCTGATCGGACTTAAAGAGGATCTGGAGGCAAGTCCGCTTATCAAAAAGGTAGAGACATTCGGAAGCAATTATGAGTCAAACTACAGGCTCTTCAGTTTTATCAAATTTACGCTGAAGATTTTTATCGGATTTATGACAGTCGTGAGTCTTTTCCTGATCATGAAGCAGATGGAGATCTGGAAATATGCACATAAAGAGCGTATGCAGATCATGGAGATCTTCGGTGCACCTCTGATGCTGCGCAGCGGCGTACTTTTCAAGGTTGCAATCGTAGATGCGATCGCCGCGACACTGATCGTCAGCAGTATCTTCCTCTATCTCAAGTTTCAATGGGCTGCCAACAGCGGCATAGAGATCATGGTACAGAACAAAGATTTTCTCTTCAGGATCACTGATATAGCTGTTTTACTGGCTGCGGCACTGTTGATCGTGATCATTTCAGTCTATTCTGTCGTCTATAGTACCAAGGGAGTACAGGAGTGAGACTGATTATCCTCTCATATCTGATGGCCTGTTCCCTTCTTTATGGTGCGACGACGGTAGAGAAGATCAAGGATTCCGAAAAGGGGTTGAAAGCCGCTTCAAGCCAGAAGAAACAAACAAGCAAAAAGCTGGAGAAGATTGCCGAAGATATTAAAAAGGCAGAAAACGACATTGCGTTCCTCGAACAGAAGATCGATCAGCTGAAAGCGGATGAGGACAAAACGGAAAAAGCCTATACCCAGTTGAAGAGCGAGTTGGACAAAGCGGAAAAGGAGCTTGACCAGGTTTCTGCCGAGATCAAAAAAAAGCGCGAGACTTTTCTGTCACTGGCTACCGAACAGTTCTCCGTGATTTTCGCGCTGCAGCAGTCAAAGATGGAGACGCGTGATTCTGTGATCTCGAACGAAGTGTATCAGGCGTACGAAATATACAATAATGAAGAGCTGGAATCTCTGAAAAACGAAATCATCACTCTGGAGAAAACACAAAAAGAGAGACTTCTTTTACGGGATAAAACCCAGAAATCCCTTAGTGAGATTATTGCGAAGCGGAAAGATTTTGCACAAAAGAAAAAAGAGAAAGAATCTTATGTGAAGCGGTTGATGGATGATGAGGAGAAGTACCAAAAGCAGTTTAATATGCTTGTCGATAGACAAAATGTGCTCAGGGATACACTGGCCGAGCTCAACATCTTGCACAGGAAAGAGGTAGAAGAGGCAAAACGTGCCGCAGAAGCACGGAAAGAAGCGATACGTCTGGAAAAAGAGCGTAAAAGAAAAATAAGACTTGCCCAGGAAAAAGAGCGGGATGCGAAACTTGCGCTTTCGAGAGCACAGACGAAAGAGGCGAAAAAAGCAGCAGAACTTGCAGCGAAAGAAGCCAGAAACAATCGTTTGGCGGCGGAGAAACAGAGCGAAACGGTAAGAAAGGTACACTCCTCCTATAAAAAAGCTGAGACCTACACCTACAGGGGACGTAAGACGATTTCCCCTATCAACGGTGCAAAAGTGGTCAAAAAGTTCGGAACCTATGTTGATCCTGTCTATGATATCAAGATCTACAATGAGTCGATTACGCTTCAGGCACCGCATCAGGATACAAAAGTCCAAAATGTACTGGATGGGAAAATCGTCTACTCCGGGAGTACGAGTATGCTGGGAAAAGTAGTGGTTGTCGCACACAGCGGAAAGCTCCATACTGTCTATGCCGGTCTTTCGAAGATCGCGCCGAATATCCAAAAAGGGCGCAAGATCAAAAAGGGGTATGTTGTCGGCAAAGTGAACAGCAAACTGATCTTTCAGGCGACAAAAAACTCAAAACATATCGATCCTTTAAGGCTCATCACACTCTGATGGGTGGAGGATTTTGAAGAGGCGGTTGTACTGCGGTTTAAACCCAACCTAAACCTCTTTTGGATATAATCGCGAAATTCTATAAAGGGCTACGAGTGGCAAAAAGAGTATTAGTAAAGTTTTCTGGTGAAGCATTGGCTGGTGAAGAAGGGTATGGTATTGATACTCAGATACTAAATTTTATTGCAAGCGAGATCAAATCACTGATCGATGCCGGTATTGAAGTCGGGGTTGTGGTCGGTGGCGGAAACATCATCCGTGGTGTAACTGCTGCAGCCGATGGTATCATCACGCGTACAAGTGGTGACTATATGGGGATGCTGGCAACAGTGATCAACGGTGTGGCGATCCAGGAAGCGCTGGAGCATATCGGTGTGGAGACAAGGCTTCAGACGGCAATCGATATGCAGGAGATCGGTGAGGCATTTATCGTAAGACGTGCGAGACGCCATCTTGAAAAGGGCAGAGTCGTGGTTTTTGCCGGGGGTACAGGAAATCCATACTTCACAACGGATACGGCAGCGACATTGAGAGCGTCGGAGATCGGTGCAGACATGCTGATCAAAGCAACAAAAGTGGATGGAGTATACGATAAAGACCCCAACAAATATCCTGATGCGGTAAAACTTGATACAATCAGTTATGACAAAGCACTTGAGGATCATATCAAGGTGATGGATGATACGGCGATCGCACAGGCAAAAGACAACAAGCTGCCGATCATAGTATGTAACATGTTTGAAAAAGGCAATCTTCTAAAGATTATAAACGGTGATACAAGTCTCTGCTCGGTTGTAAAGTAGGGACCATAACAAATTGCTCAGACAGAAATGTCATCAAGAGTGAAAGGATAAGAATGAGAACAGAAGTATTAACGGCAAAAGCACTGGCAAAAGTAAACCACGACAAATACCTTTTGGCGAATGCAGTAGGTAAAAGAGCTGAGGCGATCGCCAATGGGGCAAAACCGAAAGTAGATGCAGATTTGAAGAAAATGAAAGCAACAGATATTGCACTTTTGGAGATTGCTGAAGGCAAAATTGAAGTTCATCTAGAGGAGTAGGCCTCTTGAACGCTTTTTTGGAAAAAGCCAAACATATCAATACGATTGAAGAGGCGGAATCTTTTCTGTGGGAATATCTACCCTCACCCCACCCCGGTACCAAAAAAGCGTTGGAACTCTCTTCCAAAGCACATGCAGGGCAGTTCCGAAAAAGCGGTGAACCCTATATCGTTCATCCTATTCTTGTAGCAGCGATTACTGCTGCTTTCTCCAATGATGAAACGATGGTTCAGGCTGCACTCCTGCATGATGTGGTTGAAGATACGCACTATGAGATAGAGGAGCTTGAGCGTCTATTCGGAGAGGATGTCGCCCATCTGGTGGAAGGGCTGACCAAGATTGTACAGATCCGTGACGAAAAACTGGTCTCTTCGGCCTCTGATGAACGGCTGATCAACTCGGCACTCAGTTTTCGAAAAATGCTTATCGCATCGATCAAGGATATCCGTGTTCTGGTCATCAAGCTGTGTGACAGACTGCACAATATGCTGACACTCGATGCCCTGCCGCCGCACAAGCAGAAACGTATCGCGGAAGAGACCCTGGTGGTCTATGCACCTATCGCCCACCGGCTGGGTATCGCCCGCATGAAGAATCATCTTGAAGATCTGAGTTTTTACTATATCTATCCGGATGATTATAAGCATATCGATGAGTATATCAAGTCAAATGCGCAGAACCTTCAGCTCAAACTGAATGCGTTTATCCAGAAAGTCACAGAGATGATGCTGAAGGATGGATTTGAAGAAGGGGAGTTTGATATCTTCGGACGTGTCAAACACTACTACTCCACCTACCTGAAGATGCACAGGAAAGGGGTGAGCATAGAGGAAGTACTTGACCTCCTTGCGATCCGTATTATCGTCAAGAAACCGATAGAGTGTTATCAGGTACTCGGCCTGCTCCACCTCGGATACACGCCGCTGATCTCCCGTTTCAAAGACTATATTGCCGTACCCAAGGAGAACGGGTACCAGACGATCCATACGACTCTGTTTGATGAAGAGGGGATCGTGGAGGCACAGATCAGAACCGAAGAGATGCACCGGCTTGCAGAGTACGGTGTCGCTGCACACTGGAAATACAAGTCCGGAGGCGAAGGGATCAATCTTGAGTGGCTGGAAGGGCTCAACTATACCAATGAGTCGATCGAGGAGTTCTATGAACTTGCCAAATGTGACCTCTTCTCAGAGGATATCACCGTCTTTTCACCGAAAGGGGACTACTATACGCTGCCTAAGGGTTCGGTCGCACTGGATTTTGCTTATCTGATCCATTCTGAAGTCGGTGCGAATGCGGTCTCTGCGATGATCAACAAGCGTGAGGCTCCGCTCCTGACAGTCCTGAAAAACGGTGATATCGTGAATATCATCAAAGATGATACGCCGCATCTGCACTGCACCTGGCTTGATACGGTAAGGACCTCCAGGGCCCAGGAGGGGATTAGAAGTCTCTGTCGTGCAAGGATCAAGGAGGCCAATACGCTCAGTGCCTATAATATCCTGGCCAACCTATTCAGGCAGCCAAGTTCGGAGATGAAAAGTCTGGTGAAAGAGATCGGATTGCAGGATACGATTCACAAGCTGCCGCTGCAGCTTGACTACTACAAGGAGACGATCCGGCAGGTTGCGGACTTTTTGGGAGAGAAAGAGCTGCGTTTCTGGGAATTGAGAAAAAAGGGGTATAAAAAGCCTCTACTCAAAGAGATAGAGCATCTTAAGTTTTTTACCAATAAAACAATTGAGGGTGTGGAGTTTGATTACTGCTGCCATCCGAAAGTAGGTGACCAGATTGTTGCATTCTATCGGGACAATAAAGCAGTTGTGCACCATAAGTTATGCAAAAAAGCCTATGCCCTGATGAAAGAGGGGCATCCGATGCTGCATGTACACTGGTCAACATCAAAACTTTCTCGTTATCGGTTGACACTGAGTTTGCAGAACCAGAAAGGGGTGCTTGCAGAACTGCTTCAGAAACTTTCAGATCTCAATCTGAATGTGATCAGTATCGAACTTGGAATACAGAGCTCCGATACGGCAGAGTATTGTCAGATTGAAGTAGAGAGTGATCAGTCCAACAAAACAATACTGGCAGAGAAAATTTCACAGAAATTCAAGCTGATTGAAATCATCAGCCTGGATGATGCATATAACAAATAAGGATAGAGACAGATGATAACTAAAGCACTTGAAGAGATTCGCAGAGGTACTGCCGAGATCATAGATATGGAAGCCATAGAAAAACTGGTGAAACGTTACTATGAGACCGGAGAGACCTATACCGT
Source organism: Campylobacterales bacterium (assembly GCA_014763885.1). Lineage (GTDB taxonomy): Bacteria > Campylobacterota > Campylobacteria > Campylobacterales > Sulfurovaceae > Sulfurovum. The sequence goes on along the minus strand of JACXUO010000001.1, from coordinate 15,851 downwards.
CAAAGCAGGTTTTGACCCCACCGGGGCCGATCTGCACCTTGGACATACGGTGCTGCTTCAAAAGCTTAAGACATTTCAGGCGCATGGCGGAAGAGTACAATTGCTGATCGGTGATTTTACCGCAACGATAGGTGACCCGACAGGAAAAAGCGAGACAAGAAAGGTACTTGACCGTGCGACCATCATGGCCAATGCAAAAACCTATCAGGAACAGGTCTTTAATGTACTTGAGGAGAGCAAGACGACCGTTGTCTATAACTCAAAGTGGCTGAACGAATTGGGAGCGGCCGGATTGCTGGGGCTTACGACACTCTTTAATGTGGCCAGAATGCTTGAACGTGACGATTTTGAAAAACGTTTCAAATCAGGACAGAGTATCTCTATCTCCGAATTTCTTTACCCGCTCCTTCAGGGATATGACTCTGTGGAGCTCAAATCAGATATCGAGATCGGAGGAACAGACCAGAAGTTCAATCTTCTGATGGGAAGACATCTTCAAAGAGCCTATGAGGTAGGCAAGGAGCAGGCGGTACTGATGATGCCTATTCTTGAAGGACTAGATGGCGTACAGAAGATGAGTAAGTCTCTGAACAACTATATCGGTATCACAGAGAGCCCTAAAGATATTTACGGTAAAACACTCTCTATCTCTGATGATCTGATGTGGCGCTACTATGAACTGCTTAGTGAAAAGCCGCTGGAAGAGATCGCACAGTTGAAAGAAGATGTCAACAATGGTACCGTTCATCCGAAAACTGCGAAGGAAAACCTTGCTGTGGAGATAACTGCTAGGTTCCATAATGAAGAATTGGCTAAACTAGCTAAAGCGGAGTTCAACTCTGTATTTAAAGCAAATCAGATCCCCACTGATATGGATGAATTTGATATGGAGGATGGTATCTGGATCTGCCAGGCACTTGTGGATGCAGGCCTTGAGCCTTCGACATCTCAGGCAAGAAGAGATATCAAACAGAATGCCGTGAGCATTAACCAAGAGAAGATCAGTGACGATAAACTTAACCTGGGCTGCGGAGAGTATATCCTGCAGGTAGGGAAAAGAAGGTTTGCGAAAGTGAAGGTAAAATAAGTGACATTCAAATCTTTTAAGATCGGTAAATACACGATCGAAAAGCCTATTATACAGGGAGGAATGGGGGTTGGCATCTCCTGGGACCAGCTTGCCGGCAATGTATCCAAGGAGGGGGGTCTTGGTGTGATCTCCGCTGTGGGAACGGGTGTCTATAAAAATAGAAAATATCTCAATGAAAAAGAGATGGTCGGCAAAGAACACCGTCCGCTGGAAGCGATCAACTTTTACTCTTTCAAGGCACTCCGGAAGATCTTTGACAATGCAAGAGAGATCTGTGGGGATAAACCGCTTGCCGCAAACATTCTTTACGCACAGACAGACTATGACCGTGTGGTACAGGATGCGTGCAAAGCCGGTGCAAATATCATCATTACCGGTGCGGGGTTGCCTTTGACGATGCCCGAAGCGGTAAAAGCGTATCCCGATGTGGCACTGGTACCGATCGTATCGACTGCAAAGGCACTGAGAATCCTCTGCCGCAGATGGCAGAAAACACATAACAGACTGCCCGATGCAGTGATCGTAGAGGGGCCTCTGAGCGGAGGACACCAGGGGTTTAAGTACGAAGAGTGTTTCCTTCCCGAGAACCAGCTTGAAGCGATCCTTCCTCCTGTTGTGGAAGAGGCAAAAGAGTGGGGTGATATCCCCGTGATCGCGGCTGGCGGTATCTGGGACCATGATGATATCGTCAAGATGCTGGAGCTCGGAGCAGTTGCGGTACAGATGGGGACGCGTTTCATAGGCACAGTGGAGTGTGATACCAGTGATGAGATGAAAGAGATCCTTCTTAAGGCAAAAGAAGAGGATATCAAGCTTTTCAAATCCCCGGTAGGCTATCCTGCACGTGGTGTTAAGACACAGCTTCAGGCATCCATAGAGGCCGGTACCGCACCGAAAGTGGCATGTATCTCAAACTGTGTGGCGCCATGCCACAGAGGGGTAGAGGCCAAAGCTGTGGGATACTGTATCGCCGACAGACTGACTGATGCCTATGACGGAATTGTGGAAACGGGGTTTTTCTTTACCGGTTCGAACGGATACCGTCTCAATGAGATCATTACAGTCAAAGCGCTGATGGACAAATTGATGAACGGAGAAGAGTAACAGATCATGTTTAGAGGGCGTTATCCTGTACTCGTTTTCTTCATAACACTCTTCTTCTTTTCCCCCTCTCTTTTCGGGGGAATGAACAGTATGACAAAGGCACTTGTCAAAAAAGGTGAACTGAGGCTTTCTTTTGCACATCCGCTGGATACAAAAAAGATCAGGCACTTTACACTCCCCAACCCTCATCGCGAAATCTATGACTTTAAGGAGATGAAGCTTGCACACAGCCGTGTACCGCTTGGTCTGGGCAACAATGTCCGTATCGCTCAGAACAATGCCAATACAGTACGTGTCGTGATAGAAAGCAAATCCCCTTTCAAGCCGACAGCCTACCAACCGCTTTTTTCCAAAGCGAGCTATCATATCTCCCTGCCCAGGAAGAGTGCCTATCTCCAAAAAGATTTCACGCCTGCTAAGCAGGCATATGCAAAACCAAGGGAACAGAAGGTAACGAGACAACACCACACGGAAGTGATCGTGATCGATGCAGGTCACGGGGGGCATGACAGCGGGGCAATCGGAGGTGGAAAAAGAGAAAAGGATCTTGTGCTCGCGATCTCCAGAAAGGTTACTAAACAGTTGAAAAAAAGGGGATTCCCGGTTTATCTGACGCGGAGCAGTGACCGTTTTTTAAAGCTCCATGAGCGTACGCGTATCGCCGACAGAAAAGATGCAAAAGTCTTTATCTCTATCCATGCCAACGCCATAGCCCAAAGCAAGCGTGACAAGATGCACGGGATTGAGACATTTTTTCTACAGAATACCAGGGATGAACGTTCTCAGCGTATCGCTGCCAGAGAAAACGAAGCCGTCTTGAAAGGGACAGACCGTGTCAGTAAAAATGTGATCATCGATTCCGTACTCAACGGGCCGAAGATCGTTGAGTCGAACAAGCTGGCGATTGATATCCATAAACGTATGATGGCCAATGCAAGAAGTCTCTACAGGGATGTGAAGGATGGCGGGGTACGTCATGCACCGTTTTATGTACTGGTCGGTGCAAGCAGGCCCTCAGTCCTGATCGAGGTGGGGTATATCTCTCATCCAAAAGAGCGAAAGCGCCTCTTTTCGGCAGAGTATCAGAATCTGTTAGCCAAAGGGATTGCCGAAGGGATTGAGAACTATCTGAGAAACAGAAGAAGAGAAATCGACCTCTAAAGGGCAGGGTGATGCTTTTCTTCCGGATAGATACCTACTCTTCTTCTAAACGATAAAATGCCTTCGTATCTGCTATGGAAAGATATAAATCGTAAATAAGATTGGCAGTTCAGCGCTCCATATCGATCAGAATGGTATTGATCCTGTCGATTATCTCATTGATAGCTTCCGGAAACTTTGCGAGTTCCTCTTCCATGCGTGCATCAATTGTTTTGCCAAGTTCAATATCCTCCAGTAGATTCAGGTATTGACTGAGTATATCCCGTTTTGTGGCACACTCTTTGCACATTACAAGGCTCTCGCAGATGCTGTCATTGAGTTGCAGATAGGTGTTTTCCGTCGCATCGATAAGCACCTTAAGATATTTTTTATGAGAGAGATCTTCTGCCGTGAGTTTCCCGGCCAAGACGATTTTTACCATCTCAAACTTCGCTTTGATCACCAAAACCTTTTCTTTCATCTACTTCCTCCTACAAAAGTAATATTATCAAGTATATCCTAAGATAATTAAATATGAATTTACAGTATTATTTTTATAAATCATGTAAGGTTTACGGATATATTGCATCACGATTTGGCAAAAACATGAAATATCTATGGGATCTGTGATGGATAAGTGTCAGGGATGAACGAAAGGATGCTCCTGTTGATCTTTAAATGTAAAGATCAACAGGATAGGCTAAATAAGAACTGGACGGCTTATTTGTAGTTTTTGATCGCTTTTTCAAGGATCTCCGCAGCGGCTGCTTTGTCTTTGAATCCGGATACCTTCACCCACTTGTTAGGCTCAAGCATTTTATAGGTTTCAAAGAAGTTTTTGATACGGTTGAGCGTATGCTCCGGTACATCCGAGAGGTCCTGGATATTTGCATACGTCGGATCAATTTTATCTGTCGGTACCGCAAGAAGTTTTTCATCACCGCCTTTTTCATCTTCTGTCAAAAGTACACCGATCAGTCTACATTTGATATATGATCCTGCCTGAAGCTGATAATCGCAAAGTACAAGTACATCTGCCGGGTCACCGTCATCAGAGAGAGTGTTTGCTACAAAACCGTAGTTTGCAGGGTAGTGGACAGCAGAAAAAAGTACTCTGTCTACCTCTACTGCACCTGACTCTTTGTCGATTTCATATTTGATGTTAGAGTTCAGTGGTACTTCGATGATCACTTTTACTTCATCTGGGCATTTTCCCGGTCCGATTTTACTTATATCCATTTGAATATCTCCATAAAAAATTTTCGTGATGATAACATAAGGTTTATTTGTAAGAAGTTAAACCAAATGCACCCTTTTGAACCAGAGGTAGTAGACGGCAGCAAAGAGAAAGCCGATCCCCAGGGTGACTGTGATTTTTTCCAGGCTCATTCCCCATTTTGCAGCGTATCCGATGAACATTGCCGTAAGGACATTTGAGATCATAAAAAACATATCATTATAGGAGATGATGCGTCCCATATAGGTTCTTTCTGTATTCTCCTGTATCATCAGATAGGTATAGGCCCAGAGCGTTGTCGTGAAGAGCCCTACACAGAAAATGGCGATCAGTGAGATATAGAAGTCGGCTTGCAGTTGACTCCAGGTAATGATCGCAGCTGCCTGTGCGATGAAAAAGTAGTGCAGATTATTCTGATTCACGATTTTGGAAAAGAGTATAGAGCCAAAGAGCAGTGCGATCGCACGTGTGGCATTCAGCCATCCTATCGCCAGTGCCGCAGCGATGATCTCTTTGTATTTGAAGTCGGCAAGCAGGGTGACGAGTGCGTCAAAGCTTGTGAGCCCTATACTGGCATGTATGAGTATCAGGTGTACGATCTTTGGGCTCCTTTTGAGATAGAGAAAACCATCTTTGAACATTTTCCAGTTCGAGTCGGTATGTTCTTCTTTCTCTAGATCCACCTTCAGTCCAAACAGAAGCAGAAGCGCCAGTACATAGAGCAGCGCATCGAATAGAAAGGCTGCATCATATCCCATATAGTGTGTTGCTATACCCCCAACGGCCATACCCGAGGCATAGCATAGGGACCAGATGACGGAGTGTATCTCGTTGGTACGTTGAAGCATTTTGCCTTGAAGTATCTTGGGAAAGAGTGACATCTCTGCAGAGAAAAGCATCGAGGCAGCCGAAGAGCGTATAAAGATCAAGAGCATAAGTACCCATATATAGCTCAGCGAATCTATCAGTATGAAACCGAGTGTCATTGTGATCTCAACGAGAAGCAGGCTCATCATCAGTTTTTTAAAATCCACTCTGTCTACGACGATACCGATGAGGGGCGCAAGTACGACAGAGGGGAGCATGCTCATTGCCGCAGTCATGGCAATAGTGAGCTCGTTGGCTCCGTATCCGACAAGCATGGCAAAGATGGCAACTTGGGAAAACCATGTGCCGAAATAGGAAAGAAACTGTATCCCGGAGAGGCGTTTTACTACGGGGTGTTTCAAGGTCTGAATATATTCTGTCATTTAGCGGTTACCTTCATCCTCAAGCGTGTAGGGGATTGCCTTGGCATCCAGCAGATCCGTATACATTTTAAATGCAGCCCGTGCCGTCTCTTCCTCATATGATGCTACAGAGACAGAGACCCTCCATCCATTGCTGCAGAGTTTCGGCAACGATGAGAACTCTACCCCTTGGGGCATTTTTTCCATCACTTCTATGAAGATATTCTCCTTGCAGGAGGCGGTCAGGGTATGGCGGTAATAGGTCTGTTGATGGGGAATGAGTCTGTTGATGATCGCTTCGACCATGGGGTGGCTCATTTCGGGAAAACCGGGCATAAAGAAGAAGCGCTCATCCAGGCTGAACGCCGGCATTTTGTTGACGGGGTTGTCCAGGAGTTGTGATCCTTTTGGAAGTTCGGCCATTCGTACCGAGTAGGGATAGGCTCTTTCTCCCAACTGGGCAACGATGATCTCTCTGGCTTCCTCGTGAACAGGCAGCGTACCGTCTCTCAGTGCAATGGCTGCACATTTTCTTGTATGGTCATCCGGTGTCGAACCGATTCCCCCGAAACTGAAAAGTACAGGATTTGGCTGTGAGGCGATAAATTTGATCGTCTGTACGATAAGCGCAGGATCATCCTCTATCGTGAAAGAGCCTGTCAACTTATATCCCTTTTTGGCCAGGGAGGAGGCAACATAGTCAAAATGCCTGTCGCGTCTTCTTTGGTTGAGTATCTCTGTGCCGATAATGAGTACAAAAAAATTTGGAAGACCCATTCTGTTCCTTTTGCAAGCGTATTTTGGGCGTATTATAACGAACTCCACGCTATTTTTAATATTGGTTAAAATTTAATCAACAGGCTCCGTATCAACGGGATGCTCTATGTTATACTTTGGTCATAAGCACGGAAAAAAGTCGATTGTACATCGGATGGTTCTGACTTTACAAGTGCCTGAAGTACCTCCTTATTATATGATTGCCCTCATGCAAACTTGTCCACTTCAGGTACTTGTAAGGATAGATGAAATCTACCGCCATATCCCGCCTTTTATCTTTCTAAAAAAATAGTGATGGTCTCATATCGCATAGTGATAAATCCTCTCTATATGTTATAATGAAACAAAATATGAGAGAAAAGGAGGCAGTATGCAAAGAACAGCAATCAAAAAAGTCTCTGCAGTATTTGTTCTGACGTTAATGATAGGTGGTTGTGCACAACCCAGTCCGAATACAAAAAAAGGTGCGTTGGTCGGTGCAGCGAGTGGGGCTGTCGTATCAGGCGTGACCGGAGGGAATGTCCTGAAAGGTGCAGCTGTCGGGACCGTTGTCGGCGGGACGGTAGGATATATCTCGGACCAATAAGCGTATCTGCTGAGGGGTGGAACATCCTCCGTCAGAGAGGAGTTTTGACTACTCCTCGATATAGTTTTTGAGTTTTCTCCCGACTTTCGGGTGTTTCAATTTTTTAATTGCCGAGCTTTCGATCTGACGCACACGTTCACGCGTCACATTGAGCTCTTTTCCGATCTCCTCAAGGGTTCTGTCACTTTCATCTTCAAGCAATCCGAATCTCATACGGATGACGGCTTTTTCCCTCTCATTCAGCTGGTCAAGTACTTCATCGATCTGAAGGTTGAGGTCATCTTTGAGTACAGCATCTGTAGGGCTGAGCGTGTCTTTGTCTTCAATAAAGTCCCCAAATCTTCCGTCATCCTCATCCCCTACCGGTGTCTCAAGGCTGACCGGCTCTTTGGTGATCTTGATGACATTTTTGACCTTGTCGACAGAGAGTCCTACCTCTTCAGCGATCGTTTCAAGATCAGGTTCCCGTCCTGTCTCCTGGAGATGTTTGCGGATGATCTTGTTGATACGGTTGATCGTTTCGATCATATGGATCGGGATACGGATCGTACGTGCCTGGTCTGCGATCGCACGGCTGATGGCCTGACGGATCCACCATGTTGCGTAGGTCGAGAACTTGTATCCCTTCTCATACTCGAACTTGTCAACGGCTTTCATCAGCCCGATATTTCCTTCCTGGATCAGGTCAAGGAAGGGAAGACCACGGTTCGTATAACGTTTGGCAATTGATACAACCAGTCTCAGGTTTGATTTTGCCATACGTGTTTTTGCTTTCTCGCTTTTGGCTTTACCCTGACGGATCTGGTTCAGTACCTCTTCGAGTTTTTCCTCACTCAGGTCAAATCCACCCTTACTTGCTTCACGTGTCTCAAAGAGTTTTTTGATCTCCACATAGGTACTTACCATGGTGGTTTCCGGAACCGCATTAATGATATCATCTTTATCCATATTGATAATGTTATCCAGGATCTTCTGGTGATTTTTTCTCAGGATATCATTGAAGAGCGGAAGTTTGTACTCAAGGCGCTTGAGCTCCCTTTCAAAGCTGTCATCGCTGGTAAGCGCTGTCTCCATCGCCTTGACCAGTTCATTGATCAGTTTTGATGTCGGCCCAAGATTGATCAGTGCACGTTTAAGCAGCTCTTTTTTGAAAGCCACTTTAAGACGTTCATGAAGGATCACCTCTTCATCCGTTTCATCTTCCATGATCTTGAGCATCTCTTCACGAGCTTTCATCCACTCTTTTTTTGCTTTCTCAAGTTGTTTGAAGCTGTCTACAACCTGTTTTACCCGGCTGTCATCTTTTGGTGAGTTTTCATTCTCGTCATCATCATCGTTATCGTCATCATCCTCTTTGTCAGAGTCACTGTTCTTGTCATCCTCAAAGCTTTTAAAGAGCTCTTTTACCCTTCTTTCGCGGTTCAAAAGAGGCCCTTTATAGTTGAGGATATAGTCTATCAGGTAGGGCACAGAACAGATCGCATCAAGGATGATGTTCTCCCCCTCCTCAATTCTTTGGGAAAGTTCTACCTCCTCCTCTTTGGTAAGCAGGGGGATTTTTCCCATTTCACGCAGGTACATACGTACAGGCGAGTCAGAACGGCTCCACTCAAGGAGTTCTTTCTCTTTATGAAGGTCAAACTCCTCCAGCTCCTCTCCGGCTGCGATCTTTTTTCTGGCTTCTTCGATTTTTTCAGCCTGTTGTGTAGTTAGAAGCTTGGCATATTCGGATGAACTTACGATATCTATTTTATTATCAAGTGATAATTTGTAGATTTTTTTTGCCTGTGCAGCGGTGATCTGTTTGTTGAATTCTTTGGCGATGTTTTCAAGTGTGATCACATCACCCTTTTTTTTGGATGCAAATAGTGTTTCTATGCTTTTCATGCTGTCTTTTGCTGCTGCCATAACTTTCCTTGTCCGTAAGAGTTCTTTGGGTTAACTCAGTGAATATTAAGGTTGGATTATACCGAAATTTTGTTAGAAATGATAGGGGTAATTTGGTGATTTCTGTTTTTTTGGCTATAATCGCGAAAATATTTTTGGGGTTGAGCCTCATTGTAAGGAATAGATTTTGCAAGGTAAAGTTTGGAAATTTGGTGACAACATCGATACAGATTTGATCATCGCAGCAAGATATCTGAATACTTCTGAAGCGTCAGAATTGGCTAAACACGTGATGGAGGATGCAGACCCGTCATTCGTGAACAATATGCGTGAAGGGGATATCATCGTAGCAGGTGAAAATTTCGGTTGTGGTTCAAGCAGAGAACATGCCCCGATCGCACTGAAAGCAGCAGGTGTGGCGGCAGTGGTGGCACCTACTTTTGCACGTATCTTCTATAGAAATGCATTCAACATGGGACTCCCTATTTTTGAACTTCCTGAAGCTGAAGAGATTGAGGAAGGTGATACGATCCGTATCGATATGGATGCAGGCGAGATCATCAATGTAACTCAGGCGAAAACTTACAAGTTCACACCGATTCCTGCATTTATGCAGGAGCTCGTTGATGCGGGTGGATTGATCAATTATGCAAAACAAGAAATCGCAAAGCAACAAGCGTAAAAAGGTTATATAGTATGAGTAAGAGTTATAAAATCGGAGTGATTAAAGGTGACGGGATCGGTCCAGAGATCGTGGATGAGGCGATCAAGGTGTTGGACGCGGTGTCTGTGAGAGAAGGATTTACCCTTAAGTATGAGGAGATGCTTCTTGGAGGAGCGGCGATCGACGAAACCGGTGTACCGCTTCCTGAAGAGACGATCCAGGGTGTAAAGAAGTGCGATGCGGTTCTTTTCGGTGCGATCGGCGGACCAAAGTGGGACAACCTGGAGAGACACCTCCGTCCTGAAACAGGACTTCTCGGCCTGCGTAAAGAGATGGGAACGTTTGCCAACCTTCGTCCGGCGATGGTCTATGATGAGCTTGTCAATGCATCTACCCTGAAACCTGAGGTGATCAGAGGTGTGGATATCATGGTCGTACGTGAACTGACAGGCGGTATCTACTTCGGTCAGCCAAGAGCGATCGAGGACGACAGAGCCTACAATACCATGGTCTATACGCGTGAAGAGGTAGAACGTATCGCGGTAGTCGCATTTGATATCGCCATGAAACGCAACAAGCGTGTCTGTTCCGTTGACAAGGCGAATGTGCTTGAAGTGAGTCAGTTCTGGAGAGAGATTGTCGAAGAGGTGGCAAAAGATTATCCTGAAGTCGAGTTGACGCATATGTATGTCGATAATGCAGCAATGCAGCTGATCCGTGCTCCCAAACAGTTTGATGTGATTTTGACAGGGAATATCTTCGGGGATATTCTCTCGGATGCGGCAAGTATGCTCAGCGGTTCGATCGGGCTTCTTCCGAGTGCCAGTACCGGAAAAGGTGTAGGGCTTTATGAGCCGATCCATGGTTCGGCACCGGATATTGCAGGCCAGGGGATCGCGAACCCGCTTGCTACGATCTCAAGTGCAAGCATGATGTTGCGTTATGCACTCGGTGAAGAGAAAGCTGCGGAGAGAATCGATGAGGCGATCAAAAAGGCGCTTGCAGACGGGTACCGCACAGGGGATCTGGGCGACTATGATGCCAAAGAGATCTGTTCGTGCAGTGAGATCGGTGATATCATCGCTGACTATGCATCAAAATAAGCAGGGGATGAAACGAATAACGTTCGTTTCGCCTCTTTTAATAGAGTTGCCACTATGGCAATTTTATTAAGAGATCGCTATATTGTGTGCAGCAGTTTGCCGTACGTAAAATAATGGTTTTTCTTTTTTCTCTATACTTTTAGAATAATCTATAGATAAATTATGGTGTCAAGGGTAACATAAATGGAAACAAGAGCAAGGGTTCTGATCGACTGTAATGATGCAAAGGGACTGGTCTATACGATCTCGAAAGTCTTTTTTGAAAAAGATCTGAATATCGATTCCAACCGTGAGTTTGTAGACAAGGATAGCGGCAGGTTCTTTATGCGTTCTGTGGTGACGGGGAGGTTTGAGCCCCAGGAGCTTTTGCAGGAGCTGAAGGCTGCTGTCCCTGAAGATGCAGATATCAAAGTGATCATACCCAAACCCAAGAAGATCATACTGATGGCTACCAAAGAGTCCCATGCGCTCGGCGATATACTGATACGCCATGCTGACGGCGAACTGGATGCGCAGATCGAGTGTGTCATTGCCAACCATGATACACTGGAAGATCTTGTCCGCCGTTTTGATATCCCGTTCTATTGTATCCCGGCTGACGGGATGGACCGGGAGGCGCATGAAGCCAAAGTGATGGAACTGATCGATACCTTTGAGTTTGATTTCATCGTGCTTGCAAAATATATGCGTATCCTGACGTCGAAATTCGTCAAAGCCTATGAGAAGAAGATCATCAATATCCACCACTCATTCCTCCCCGCATTCATCGGGGCAAACCCTTATAAGCAGGCCCATGACAGAGGGGTGAAGATCATCGGTGCTACGGCACACTTTGTGACCGATGATCTGGATGAAGGGCCGATCATCGCGCAGGATGTGATCCCTGTCAACCACCGTATGGAGTGGAGGGATATGCAGCGTGCCGGACGCGATGTAGAAAAGGTGGTGCTCTCCCGTGCCCTCTCCTATGTGCTCAATGACCGTGTGTTTGTCCACGGAAATAAAACGGTTGTATTCTAATCATGTTTAATATTGTACTGGTTGAGCCGATGATCCCTCAAAATACGGGGACGATAGGACGTCTCTGTGTCAATCTCGGCGCCACGCTTCACCTGATCAAACCGATCGGTTTCGATATCGATGACAAGGCGGTCAAACGTGCCGGCCTGGACTACTGGAAGCATCTTGATCTGGTTGTCTGGGAAAGTTTCGAGGAGTTCCTTGTTGCACACCCGATCGATGAGCATACCCATATGGCGACGACAAAAACCGACAAGCTCTATTTTGAAGCAACCTTCAAAAAGGGTGACTATATCCTTTTTGGTTCTGAAAGCAAAGGGATCGACGAGAGGGTGCTTCTTGAGCACCCCGAAAACTGTATCACCATTCCGATGGGAGGTGCCGGACGCAGTCTCAACCTGGGTGTCAGTGTGGGGATCGTCACCTATGAGGCGCTGCGCCAGAACTACGAGGGATTTGAAAAGATCAAAATCCCCAATAGACTAAAGGAAGAATCATGAGTTTTGGAGATATCTTTTATATTTTTGCTTTTGCACTGTTTGCCTTTATGACCTTTGTGATCATCAGAAACTATTTTAGAAACAAGTTTGACAATGAAGGAAAACGTATCGATATGACCAACACCCAAGACGATAATAAATCGTCACAGTGATTGACTTTAGTCATGAAAGAGAGTTTACAAGAATAATGTCAAAATCAAGGAGGCAGGATGATATCGGCTAAGTATCTTCATCAAGTACAAGCTTTTTTACTTTCCGGGCTTATGAGCTTTATCATGTCCGGAGCTATTTCGTTTATCAACCTTGGAATCGCGGAGCACTTTATGGCTATCTGGATCCATGCATGGCTTGTGGCCTGGGCGGTTGCGTTTCCTTCGATTTTGGTGGTCTTTCCTTTTGCACGGAAACTGGCTCTGAAGATCGCTTCAAAGTAGGGCAGATCTTTTCTTCGGCGATCATGCCCTGACTCTCACTGTTCCATTTTGGAGTATTATGCTGTGAACTGAGAGAAAAAGTGAATCTTACCATCCCTTTACTCTCTGAGCGTTACCTTGAATAATAGACATAGGGAACCACAATATATCCGCTTAAACAGTGATCAGAAAAAAATGTTAGCTTATGGTATGATATAAGAAGATATTTTCAAAGGAGGCTAACATGAAAATACTTTATAGCGGTTTGGTTGCAGGGGCAGTTGTATTGGGAATCACGGGGTGTGGTGGCAGTGGAGGCCAAGCGAGTGGGATGGGATATTCTACAGTGACCTCTCCCCATACAGGTAAAATATGGTTAGACAGAAATCTTGGAGCAAGCAGAGTGTGTGTGTCCCTTGATGATACGGAGTGTTACGGCGACTATTATCAATGGGGACGCGAGGCAGATGGACATCAAGATCCACACAGCAGCATCACCACGGTACTCTCAGATACACTGCATGCAGGACATGGTGATTTTATTGCTCAGAGCGATGATTGGACTACAGCAGATGCAGACGGTACCGAGAGATCGGCATTCTGGAGTCTATCTGACGGATCATCTATATGCCCTCAGGGATTTAGAGTGCCTACAAAAGAGGAATTGAAGGCAGAGACAGTAGATGTGGGAGTCAGTGATGATGTAGATGCGTTTAACAGTTTCCTGAAATTGCCATCAGCAGGATACAGACACTACTCCGATGGAGGATTGAGGCAGATTGGAATATATGGGCACTACTGGAGTGCCACAGAGAGCGGAATTGTGGCTGAATCCAGCTATCTTGGGTTTGGGCCAGGCATTGCAGCCATGTTCAATGATGAACGTGCGTTTGCGTATCCTGTGAGATGCATCAAAGAGTAGCCATCTTATCTTTATGCCATCAGCGACGGGGGGATAGGATGTTGCGATACAGACTAACCCCCCATTTACCAACATTTAGATAAAATCACGTATCATTTATCTTAATAGGACTCTAAAAGATGACACAACCACTTCTTATTGAAATCGGTGTTGAAGAACTACCTGCAATACCGTTACTAAAGATCGTAAAAAATATCGAAAACTCCTGGCAAAATCTGCTTGATGAGTATAAACTCAGCTGTGCGTTCGAGTTTATCTATACCCCCAGAAGACTGGTACTGAAACACAGTGCGATGCCGGAAAAACAGGAAGATCAGACGATTGAACTGATGGGGCCTCCCGTGGCTGCCGCATTCAAAGAGGGTGAGCCGACCAAGGCCGCTGAAGGGTTTGCGCGCAAATGCGGTGTGAGTGTCAATGAACTGGGACGTGCGGATAACAACGGCCGTGAGGTACTTTTCTTCAAAAAAGAGGAGAAGGGTGCCGATACAACTGCATTGTTGCAGGAGATGCTGGAGAAGTGGATCGCATCGATGGCATTCGGCAAAATGATGAGATGGGGATCACGAAGCGACGAGTTTATCCGTCCTATCAGATGGTTGCAGGTAAGGATGGGTGAAGTCTCTGTACCGGTAGAACTTTTTGGCGTACAGAGCGGTACGAAGACCTATCTGCACCGTATGGTCAACTACGATGCGGTAGAAGTGCCGAGTATAGATGCCTATGAGCAGGTACTGGCTGAGGGTGCGGTCATGCTGTATCCCAAAAAGAGGGAAGCACTGATCCTGGAACAGTTTGATGCACTGGAAGAGCAAGAAGGGATCTTTATCGAAAGAGATACCGACCTGCTTGCGGAGGTGGTTGCGATCACAGAGAACCCGAAGGCATTGGTCGGAAAGTTCGATGAGATGTTCCTTGAACTTCCGCCCGAAGTGATCATCACATCGATGAAAGAGCACCAGCGTTACTTCCCGGTATTCGAGGGCGGCAAGATCACCAACAAGTTTGTAGTGGTAAGCAACGCCTATACAGATGACTACAGCAAAGTGATCGCAGGGAATGAACGTGTATTGAAGCCAAGACTCGCTGACGGCCTTTTCTTCTATCGAAACGACCTCAAAGCGGGACTGAGTACTGAGGGGCTGGAGAAGGTACAGTTCCTTGATGGGCTGGGGACACTGAAAGATAAGATCAGAAGAGAGAAACATATCGCGATGCGCCTGCTCGGTCTTTATATGGAGAGAGTGGAAGCACAAAGCGGCAAAGATAATGTCACGCTTGAAAAAGCAATGGACAGAGCGGTAGAGCTTGCCAAAGCCGACCTGATGAGCGAGATGGTCTATGAGTTTACCGAGCTACAGGGGCTGATGGGCTATTACTACGCCAAAGCGCTCGGAGAAGAGGAGATCGTGTATACTGCGATCAAAGAGCAGTATATGCCGGTAGGTGAGGGTGCGGAGCTCCCAAGCACGCTCTTCTCCAGTATCGTTGCCATGGCGATCAAACTCGATACCCTTATTGGCCTTTTCAGTGTAGGTATGATCCCGACAGGTTCCAAGGACCCGTTTGCGCTCCGCCGTGCAGTCAACGGTATCGTGCGTATCGTTACGGTAAATGACCTTGGCTTTCATATCGAAGATGTCATTGCACTGCTCAAAGCGGAGTATGCAGCGTTTGATCTGCAGCTTCTCAGCGACTTCATCATCGAGCGTATCTATAAATCATTCGATGCCAACCCGTCGGTGATCGCCGCTGTCCTTGCTTCAGGGGAGAGAGATATCAACGAGATCTCCAAGAAGGTTGCCGCGCTCAATGAGATCGTCAGCAGCGATGTCTTCAAGGAACAGTTCTCTACCTTCAAGCGTGTGGCGAACATCTCCAAAGATGTAGACCTGGATGCACCGATGAAGATCGATACGACGCTCTTTGCCGAAGATGCGGAGGTGACACTCTACAACGCCTACGAAAAAGTGATCAACGCGACCTATAAAGACTACAAAGAGGAGCTGGATGCGCTCTTCGGCCTGAAGCGTGAACTGGATGCCTATTTTGATGATGTAATGGTCAACACCGAGGATGCGGCACTGAAAGCCAACAGGCTCAACACGATCGGTTCTATCTACAAGACCTTTAGAGATATTGCCGATATCAAAGAGATCTCTATATAAGGTAAATACAA
>JACXUO010000100.1 GCA_014763885.1 Campylobacterales bacterium | reverse complement strand
TCCGGATCTTCACCGTGTAGGAAACTACCGTACAACAGACTGGCATGAAAACCACATGTGGGAACCGACTCAGGTTGTTCCTGGTTCGATCATGCCTGCCTATAAGCACCAGTTTACAAACATTGCTGATATCGAAACAGCATATGCCGAAGCAGTTACTGTAAAAAATGTATTTGGAACACCGTACGGTGATGAATTCCAGGCTTCAAGAGAAGCGTGGGAAGCGCACAAAGAAAAAGTACTTGCAGAGGCGAAAGCAATTGCTGCTGACATGAAAAGTCCTGAGGTAAAAGCCGCTCTTGAGAGAGGGGAAGTACCTGAGATCGTCGCACTGATTGCATATATGAACAGATTGAAGTAAGTAGAGATGGACATTAGAGAACTTCAAGGCTATGCCAGTTTCTTTATGACCATTTTTTTGGTGATTATGTTGTATGGGTACATCATACATCTGTATAGAAGTGAAAAGAAGGGCGAAAGGGATTATGAAAAATACGGGAACATCGCGATCGACGATGAGCTTGATAGCAACCCCGTAGAAGAGAAACCCGAGGCTCAGAGTGAAAAGAAGGAGCAAAAGAAATGAGTAGTTTGATGATAAAAGCTTTGGCTTTTGCAGCAGCATTGATCGTTGCAACCTTGGTGGTTGTAAAACAGATGAATGTCAACCTGGATGACCCGATCAACCAGTTGACATTGCTTGGTGCTGTAGCAATTGCAGTGCTTACATTTGGTGTCTCTGCTAAGTATGTGAACCAAATGAAGACAGATAAAGCAGGCGGTGAGCTTGCTGAGGAGAACTGGGACGGTATCGGTGAGTATAAAAACGAACTTCCTGGTGGTTGGGCATATGCGTTCCTGGGAACATTGATCTGGACAGTGTGGTATTTTCTTTGGGGATATCCGCTCAATGCATACAGCCAGATCGGCCAGTATAATGAAGAGGTGAAGGCTTATCAGGCTAAGTATGAAGAGAAGCACGCGAACCCGGATCAGCCAACACTGAACCAAATGGGTAAATCGATCTTCCTCGTACAGTGTGCACCATGTCACGGTATCACAGGTGACGGGATGAACGGTAAAGCGCATGACTTTACAGCGAGAATGAGTAAAGAGCAGGTGCTTGATGTGATCAATAACGGTCAAAACCAACGGTATGATCGGTAAAATGCCATCATTTAAAACAATGATCACACCTGTTCAAGAAAAAGCATTGACTGTTTACCTGCAGTCTTTGGTACAATAAGGAGTAAACATGGCTGAAAATACTAGTAGAGGCGTATTCGGTCTTCACGGTGTTACGGGAATGTTGATTGCAACAGTACTTTTGCTTTCAATCCTTGTGTTCCTAACATACAGTGCGATTAAAGTTCAAAGTGCAAATGCTACAAATGCATATGATCCGACTCCAATCACCGGCAGTCTGGACAATGTCAAGATGAAGAGCAAAGAGAATGCAGACTTTGCCTTCCAAGATGCAAAATAGTAAAAGGATAAAGAATGATTACTATTATGGACAAAGTATTGGCGTGGGGTATGGTGATTACTGCTATCATTACACTGTGGTCAGTTGCAACGCCTAATCACCTATTTATAGGGTAACTCATATGAGCAAAGTACAAGTAAGGGTCACCTTGCTTGCTTTGTTGCTTCCACTACTTCTTAACGCAACACATATTCTCCATGAAAATATTTTAAAACCTCAGGCATCGAAGATGATCGAAGAGATGGGGAGTGAACTATTGGCAAAAACAGGTGTCAATGTCTATCTTATCGCAACCAATGAGGTTTTCCCCGAAAGATATAATCTGGTAGAGTACAGTAAGAAGTATGAAAGCAATATGAGCAAGCCCTATGTATTGTTTATTTTTGCACCTTATGCAGTGATTACCGAGGAGTCCGGGCAAAGAGGACGTGTTGGCATTATCCCTTCTTCAAATGAAGTAAAAAAACTGTATGATTACGACGATGTAAGAGATGCTGCTATTGATATCGTGGCAGTAAAAGACGAGAACAGCGACGAGGACAAACACAATATCGGTGTGGTTCAGGCATATTCGACATTGGCTGATCAGATCGCAGGATCCAAGGGTACAGAGATGACAACCACGATTCCCGATGATACCTGGTATGTGATCTACATACTCAAGATATTTGTCTATGCAGGTTCGATTTTTGTCTTTTGGATCTTCTTATTTAGACCACTGATCAAGAGGATAAAAGATGGCAAACAATAAAGAGAAAACCTACTGGCCGCATATGATACTCGGGTTTTTCATACTGGGTATCTCTTTGGGCTACTGGACGGTAAAATCGGCGTCAAGCATGCCGGTTCAGGAGTCAAACAACTTCATGATGAAATATCAGAATGCAGATCTGAATATCAATGAGATCATGGAAAAGAAGGTGCTGTTTGACAAGCAGTACAGGATTGAACTTTCCGGGAAAGAGACGATGGTTTTGGAAGATGAGAACAAACACTCGAAGCTCAAACCTGTTGATCCGGTAAAGCTCTCTATGGGTGTAAATGATTTCACCTACTTGATCACGAAGAAAAACGGCACTGTCATCGTAGATGCAAACGTTTCGTTTCTTCTGACCAGGCCCCATACCAGAGCGGATGACCTGATGGTGGAGGCTGTGCCTTATGCAAGTGGTGAATATGTCATTAAAGATATCAATATTACCAAGCCAGGCAGATACACTTTGCAACTTCGTGCAAAAGTAGGAGATGCAGTAGGTTATTCGGAGATACCGGCGTATCTTAAACCATGAGAGTTGTAAAAAACGAGAAATAGTTCTCGTTTTTTAACTCGGAACCGGAGTGGTCGTAGTGAAACGAAGCCATGAAGGTAAATTTAAATCGTCATAGAGAAAATTCTTTTTTCAGGCTGGTCAGCCACCAATCTCAGATCAAATGCCATACAGACGTTCCTGACAAACATACGGCTGGACTCTTTGACAACAAGCTTCTCATCATGGACCTCGATCAGATCATCTTCTTCCATCTCTTTGAGGCGGTCAAGTATTTCCGGCATTTTATCCAGTTTCATATTTTCATCATGCCATGAGGTTTCAAGGTTACACATGAGGTTCAGGATATGTTTACGTACGATCAGGTCTTCTTTGGTGAGCAGATGCCCTCTAAATACAGGCAGCTTGCCTTCATTGACTCTGTTGATATAGTCCTCTACACGTTTTTCATTTTGTGCGAAACTGTACCAGCTGTCTGAGATCGATGACATACCAAGGCCGATCATCAGCTGCGTTTTCCCGGCTGTATATCCCATGAAGTTTCTGTGGAGTGTATGGTTTTTCATCGCTTTGTAGAGTTTGTCCGTAGGTAGCGAGAAGTGGTCCATACCGATCTCTTCATATCCCGCTTCAAAGAAGAGTTGTTTTCCTAGCTCATAGAGCTCTCTTTTATACTCGTCTTTTGGGAGATCATTCTCATCAAAACCTCTCTGTCCTACCCCTTTGATCCAAGGAACATGTGCATAGCTGTAGTAGGCGATACGATCCGGCATCAGTTTTACAGTATTGGCAATCGTTGTTTTGATATTCTCTTTGTTCTGGTGAGGCAGGCCAAAGATGATATCATGAGAGATAGACTCGTAACCTATTTTTTTTGCAAGCGTGTGGATCTTCTCTACATCTTCAAAACTCTGGATACGGTTGATCGCTTTTTGTACAGTCGGGTCATAATCCTGGATACCGAAACTGGTACGTCTGAATCCAAGATCATAGAGTGTCTGCAACTGTTCTTCCGTCGTGTTATTCGGATGGGCTTCAAAGCTGTAGTCATAACTCTTGGGGCGTTTTGCATAGGCGAAGATACCATCGATCAGTCGTTTCAGATTTGCTGCCGAGAAAAATGTCGGAGTTCCTCCACCTAGATGTATCTCACGGATAACCGGTGTCTCTTTTAAAAGGTCAACATAGAGTTTCCACTCAGCAAGCAATGCGTCGATATAGGGATCCTCTACAGAGTGCTGTACCGTGATATGTTTATGGCAGGCACAGAAAGTACAGAGGTTTTCGCAATAGGGCAGGTGAATATAGAGACTGATGCCTTCAGTGGTATTGCTCTCATCAAATGAACGTTTTACCGTCTCTTTCCAATCCTCTATAGAGATCCCCTCTTTATCCCAAAACGGTACGGTAGGATACGAGGTGTATCTTGGTCCCGGGATATTGTACTTTTGTATCAGTGCTGCGTTTTGAAGCTCTGCCATTACTATCCTTCCTAACTTTTAAATCCTAAGATTATATCCAAAAGGCACTATCAGCTAAATTATTTGTAGAGATGTCAATCTGGGATATAATGCCTAAACTTACAACGGCTGTG
>JACXUO010000099.1 GCA_014763885.1 Campylobacterales bacterium | reverse complement strand
GTAAGGCTTAAGCCCTGCAACCGGTCTTGATGCTTCGGCAAAGTTAGGCACGATCTCGATAAGACCTGCGAACGCGATTACGATAAACACTCCTACTGCGAAGAAGAATGGATTTTTTTCTAACCAATGAAACATAATAACCTACCTCCTTATGCAGCCATAGGGCTTCTGAACTGCGGCTCTTCTTCTAGTTTCTTAGAAGCCGTCATCGTCATGAACATATTGTATGCGAACATAATGAATCCTGCTACATACAATACACCTGCAACTGTTCTGATTGTATAGTATGGGTGTAGTACTGTCACAGTATCGATGAATGAGTACATCAAGTTACCATACTCGTCTACTGCTCTCCACATCATACCCTGAGTGATACCTGCGATCCACATAGAGGTAAAGTAAAGTACAACTGCAGTTGTCTGTACCCAGAATTGTGCCTCCACCATTTTCTTAGAGTAGATCTCTCTTTTGAACATTCTTGGAGCCATATGGAAGAGTGCCGCCATGATCATGAACGCAACCCAACCAAGTACACCATCGTGAACGTGTCCAGGAATCCAGTCAGTAAAGTGCGCAATCGCATTGACAGATTTGATCGCCTGAATCGGACCTTCAAGTGTTGAAAGCATATAGAATGTTGAAGCAAGTACCATGAATTTGATCAGTGGGTTTTCAGTCAACTGGTTCCACTCACCCTTCATCGTAAGAAGCATGTTGATCGCTGAACCCCAAGATGGAAGGATAAGTACTACGGAGAATACTGAACCCATTGTCTGCATCCAGTCAGGAACTGTAGACCAGATAAGGTGGTGTGAACCAGCCCATAGATAAACGAACATCAATCCCCAGAAAGAAAGAAGTGAAAGTTTGTATGAGTAAACTGCCTGTCCGGACTCTTTTGGAAGGAAGTAATAAACCATAGCAACGATAGGCACAGTAAATACGAATGCAACCGCATTGTGTCCCCACCACCATTGTACCAATGCATCGTTTGTACCGGCATACATAGATACTGAGTGCATCATGCTACCAAGTCCGCCTGCTGCGAAATATGTAGGTACTTCCATGTTGTTAAACAGGTAAAGCATCGCTACACCAAGGAAACAGGCGATGAAATACCACATTGAGATATAGAGTGCTTTCTCTCTTCTCATCCCGATAAGACCGAACATCGCTACTCCCCAAAGTACCCAGACAACGACTGTCAGGACATCGAGCGGCCATTCCATCTGCGCATATTCTTTAGATGCCGTTACCCCCATAAAGAGTGTAACCACCATCCATGCTGCCAGAATAAAGTAGAGAATAAATTGAAGCTTTCCTACCATCATCAAGAATGGTGATTCAGCCATAGAGACCTTCATTACCCTTTGTGCCGAATAATAGAACGTTGCAAAAACCCCACTTACCGTGAAACCATAAATAACGACATTCGTATGTAATGGTCTGAGTCTTGAGAACGTACCATATTCCCCAAATAGATAGTTTAATTCAGGAAATGCCAATTGCGCGGCAATCAGCGTCCCGATCAACATCCCAACAAGACCGAAGATAATTGCTGTATAAGTAAACAATTTTGCGACGGTATAGTCATATTCCAATGCTGCGTTTGACTGCATGCATACCTCCTTATAAAATTTCATAATGCTGTAAAAGTCACAACATTCAACGACTATTATAGTGTTAAATTAATGTTAAATTACTTAAAGCTTATAGATAATGTTTTGGGTGGTACAAAACGTCACAGTTTCCCATTTCATGGGCAACAGAGGCGTTTTAATTGGATATAAAAAGTCTTAATTAGAGGGGATTTTTACGTCGAAACTTTATGGGAGAAAAATACTCCTATTTTTTTATCGTATCAAAAACAGCAGCGGAGTTTTAATGGGAGATAATAACTCTTAATTATATGGATGGATTATACTGAAGAAGGATAGAGGGTACTCTATCCCCTCTATTTCTCATGCCGGGAATGGTATGATAATCAGGCTTTGCCTTTTGCAGATTGTATCGAGTGTATATAGTCGTAGTTGATCTGAATCTTTGGTTCTTGTGGAAGATTTTTAGCAACTCTCTCCACCATCCCTTCAAAATCACTGAAAAGATAGTTTGCCATGGATCCCGGAATAGGGTTGATCTCATTGAGATAGACCTCTCCCTCTATGACAAAGAAATCACAACGGATAATCGCCCCGTTAAAGAGTGGATCATAAATCTTTTTGAATGTCTCTTGAATTTTGGCTTCCAATGCTTCATTAATATCAGCAGCCAATACCTGAGAGTCACGAGAGAAATCCATATATTTCTTCTCAAAATCCAAAAACTCCTCTTTGTGTGGCTCTTCTACAATAGAGAGTTCCCATTCTCGGGTATATGTTCCTGCCTGGTTGTACTCTTTGACACCGTTAATAAACGGTTCAACGATCACATCTGAATCAAATTCAAATGCCACATCGAGTGCATAATCAAGCTCTTCATCATTTTTGACGATAGTGACACCGATACTTGAACCAAGACGTACAGGCTTGACGATCACCGGATAATCCATCGTCAATTTTCTCTCATTATTTTTGGAAAGATGCTGGTACGGCAGGGTCTTCACACCAAGATTTTCTGCTAAACACTTTGTATAGAGTTTATTGTAACTAAGTACAGAAGCTTCTAACCTAGGAGAGATAAACGGAATTTTATAAAATTCCATCATTGAAGCAATCTTCCCATCCTCGCCATCTCTTCCATGGATCAGATTGAGCAGTGCATCAAATACCACCTCTTTAGAGCCGAAAAATCCCTCTATATTAAAAGCACCACTTTTTAAAACAAGTTTTTTAGACTTCTTGTATTCTCCAGAACTAAAAAAGTTCGATTTCATTTTTTCTGGTTCAATCAGATAGAACTGACGCTCTGCATCGATAAAGATAAAAGAGAGTTCTGTCTTTTTAAACACTTTTTTCATTGTGATTGCAGAGACGATACTGATCTCATGCTCAAAACTGGAGCCCCCAAAAAGTACTGCTAGTTTCATTGAATACCCTACTTTAGCATATCTGCGAATTCTTGGAATACATAAGCACTCTCATGTGGACCAGGGCTTGCTTCCGGGTGATGCTGTACTGACATGATCGGTGCATCTTTATACTTTACACCCTCGATCGTATTGTCAAAAAGGTTGATATGGGTGATCTCTGCTACTTCCACGATATTATCCGGAACATTGTAGTTATGGTTTTGTGCTGTGATTTCCACTGAACCAGTCTTCATATTCTTAACCGGGTGGTT
>JACXUO010000098.1 GCA_014763885.1 Campylobacterales bacterium | reverse complement strand
GCGAGAAGATCAAGTGGCAACAGATCGCCAAAGATCGTGGCGTGACTTTGGCGGAACTCATACGCACGTTTTTGGACGGACTTCCCGCACCAAAAAAAAAGAGATCCACCCAGTACATCACCGCAGACCCAAGACTGCTTAGAGAGCTGAACGCCATCGGCAACAACATCAATCAGATATCAAGACGCGTGAACGAGGGGCAGAAGTTCAATGTAGCGATAGAGCTTCACTCCATCGAGGAACAGCTAACAAGGCTACTCAATGCACATCAAGTTCATTAGCAGGGGTACGGGAAGTGCCAAGAGTGCAGAGAGCTACCTACTGCAAGAACACGACCACAAGGGCGAGATCAGGCAGAGTGTAGAGGTGCTAAGGGGTAACCCGTCAATGGTTACCCAGTTAGCCGACAGCCTAGATACCAAGCATCGGTACACATCGGGCGTGATCGCATGGCACAAGAACGACCGCCCGACTCCTGAACAGATCAACGAAGTGTTAGACGAGTTCGAGCGTGTAGCCTTTGCAGGCCTTGACTCCGACCAGTACACATACTATGCCGTGTATCATGGCGAGAGCAACGGAGCAGGGCATATACACATCGTCAGCCCTAGAGTCGAGTTGCAGACGGGGAAAGCTATGAACATAGCTCCCCCTGGTTGGCAGTCTACTTATGATCTTATTGCAGACAAATTCAACACCAAGTACGAGTGGGCGAGCCCGAAAGAGATCAGCAGACGACAGACGCTCACACGCAACAAAATGAACGTGCACGCAGATATGGCAAGCATCGAAGCGAAGAAGATGATACATCAAGCGGTTGATGAGCTTGTGGATAGCGGAGTGCTTAATAATCGTGCCGATATTAAGCAGTATTTGGAGGGGATCGGCGAAATAACACGAGAGGGAAAGGATTACCTATCCGTAAAGCCTGAGGGCTTTAAAAAGGCAATACGACTGAAAGGGGCATATTATGAGCAAGAATTTAAGCGATCTAGCCAAGCGGTTAGAGCAGAGCAAGAGCAGAGAGCTAGAACAAGTGCAGCAGATCGAGAGCGAGAAGTTGCACGAATTGAGTCAATCATTGAGAGAGTCGTTGAGGAGAGAGCTGACTACACTAGAGGGCGATATGATCCAACGTCACACAAATCTATCAAAGCTATTATCGGAGATCAGGGTCAAGACCTACAACGAGCAGAAGGAGGGATTGCAGCAAATCGAGAGCGAAGCGATCAATTTAATTCAAGCAGTGACCAAACTCAAAGTCCGTTACTGGATAGTACCCCTGATAGTGGCACTCTCAATCATACTAGGGCTAGTGATAGGAATGTGGGGGCTAGGAGTGGCAATCTCTGGACGCACCCAAACCCTCACCCAGTTAAACGAGCAGATAGCCGAAGCCAAGAAGCAGAGGGAAGCAGTAGGACAGTACGATCAGATAGTACAGACGTACAGAGACGCAATAGAGATCAAGAAGAAACCGAACGTGTGGCAGACCGACAAAGGCACATGGGCGGTACAGTTCAAGGAGTAGACTATGACAGAGTTAGAAAGGCTTTTGAAGAGCGAGTTAGACAAGAGAGAACGGTACTTCTTGAACGAGTTGAAGAAGTACACAAGCTCATACGAAAAGAACTTGGAGCTTATACAGAGCAAGTATCAGCAGATCGTAGAAGATCAGAAGATCATCATAGATCAGCAGAGCCAAACCTTGACCCAGTACGGGCAGATATCAAGCGATCTAAGGGTGAGCTTAGATCACGAGCAGTTACAGAGCTTGACGGAGTTAAACGAGCGACTGGACGCATTGGAGAGGTCAGACAGCGACTTGGTACAGCAGTTAAACGCTGTATTAGCAAAGCTTTAGACAAGGTGAAAGAGATCGCAAAGAGGTACACTTACACACGGTCAAGCGGTTACAGTAGAGGTATGTAGCCCTTATTTGAGAGCGTCAGCTCTCTTTGGTTTCATCATAATAGCCGTCCTCAAACAAGCTACCACGGGTACTCTCATACTGTTTAACGTGCTTAGACACGGTTTGCCGTGTAAGGCGCGTTTGATCAGCGATCTTAGTCAAGTTCCACGCTCCATTCTTCTTCTTGAACTCATCGGCGTATAAACCTGTTATTGTAGAGACCACAAGTGTCTTCGATCTCTTCTCCCGTTCTACAGCGTTTTTCCGTGCAATTTGTTCTCTAGTCATAGGTACTCCCAGTAAATTGTTAATTACAACCTACTGTATTTTACATTAAAATGTTGTTAAGCAACTTATGGTATCATTCTTGTTACGAGACTTTTTTCGTGGGATTTTTAGAAGTATGTTGTTAGGTTGATAACAAAGAGGCACAAGCTTGGACGGCACTACCTCTTTGCAGTAGCTAATTATAGCGAAGCTTCCCTAAAAAAAAAACAAAAAAATCCCATTCTAAGCCCCAAAGGGCTAGAGCTTCAAAGCCCTAAAGCCGTGTAGGTTATGGGTATGCGAAGAAAACAGACCGACTTTGGGTGTGTGAGGCAGGAACGTGGTTCAATTCACACGGAACGATAACCCGTAGTGAGTCAGCGACCGCCCAAGCATTATCGCGACTCAGGCAAGAGTGCGGTTGAGCGAAAGCGAAGCATAGGATAAGGGCTACCGTCCTATGTACATACACCCCTGATTCAATGAAACCAAAGCAATCATTATCTCCTAATACGGCTATACCATAGCATAGGACTTGTTACCTAGAGAGCGATTACCCGTTTTCTCTAGGGACAAGTCCGTCACCAACTACCCATCGGGTCGTTGAGACGCAGACGGTGGTCTGTGTGCGTGTGCGGAGCTTGTGGAAAAGATGGTCTCCCACGATCTCTTGATCGTAACACCTATGAGCTACCGACCAAGCCCACCACCCATCCGATTAGGGTCACCGCGAAAGCCCCCGCAGGGGGTCGTGGATGAGCAGGACAAGCGACCGAAGGGAGTGCGTCAGTGGAGATACAGGCAAAACCTGATACACTACAAAAGGTAGAAAGCGAGTCTACCCAGTATATACCCTACGGGCATAACTGGAGACTCGTGAGGAGGGTGCTACCCCCTCAACCCCCGTGAGCTTTTTTTCCGAAAGCTCAACCAAAAGCGGACACCAAAAAAGGACACACATGGCAGTTACCAAAACTAAGCTTTTTACCATGAAAGTATCAACGAGCGAGAAGATCAAGTGGCAACAGATCGCCAAAGATCGTGGCGTGACTTTGGCGGAACTCATACGCACGTTTTTGGACGGACTTCCCGCACCAAAAAAAA
>JACXUO010000025.1 GCA_014763885.1 Campylobacterales bacterium | reverse complement strand
TGATTATAGCAATTTTCAGAACTATTGCTCAAGAGCGCTGATCCTCTTTTGAAAGATATTTTTTGAGCAGCAGGTAGGGCCGGACAAGATAGTAGGCCCTGTAAAAAATGGGACAGGCTACTTTTTCCCGATTGTCCGGCTTTTAGATCCCTGAGTCAGAGCCCGAGGATGACGAAGGGGGGGATCTCCTTATCTTTTCGTAAGTATTCCACAGTTATAATAACTACAGTTATCATAACAAAGGTTATCAAATGAAATTTTATAACAGGGAAGAGGAACTTGCGATACTCTCGCAGGGCGATAGGCTGAAAAGCACCAGAGGCATCATGACGATGCTGATAGGAAGACGTCGGGTCGGTAAGACCACACTTGCCCTTCAAAAATACTCGGAGGATATCACGATCTACCTCTTTGTCTCCAAAAAAACAGAGCAGCTGCTCTGCGAAGAGTTTGTCAGCGAGATCTCAAACAAGCTGGGGGTCAAGGTATTTGGAACGATCACAAAGTTTGAGGATCTCTTTGAATACCTCCTGGAACTCGGCAAAACAACGCCCTTTACGCTGATCATCGACGAGTTCCAGGAGTTTTACCGTGTCAACCCCTCGATCTTCTCCTCCATTCAGAAACTCTGGGACCTGCATAAGGAGCGCGCCAAGATCCACTTTGTCGCGTGCGGTTCGGTCTACAGCCTGATGAAAAAGATCTATGAAGATGTCCATGAGCCCCTTTTTGGCAGGGCCGATTTCAAGATCGACCTCAAGCCGTTCAAACCGTCGGTCCTCAGAGAGATACTGCTCGACCACCAAAGCTATAGTGCCGGACATCTCTTTGACCTCTTTTTGATCAGCGGAGGCATCGCGAAATATATCGAGAGCTTCATTCTCCACCAGGCGTTTGATATCGAGCAGATGATCGACCTGATCTGCAGCGAAAACTCCCTCTTCCTGGATGAGGGGAAAAACAGGCTCATAGAGGAGTTCGGCAAAGAGTATACCACCTACTTCTCCATCCTTTCTCTGATCGCCTCCTCCAAAACCTCACGAAGCGAGATAGAGTCCATCCTGGAGAAGAATATCTCGGGACACCTCTTCAGGCTTGAGAATGACTACACTATCATCAGATCCGTCAAGCCGATCAATGCAAAACCCAATGCCAAAGTACAGAAATATGAGATCGTCGATAATTTTCTGGCATTTTGGTTCAGGTTCATCTTCAAGTACCAGTCCCTGATCGAGAGTGAAAACTTCCCAAGGCTTCGGGAGATCATCCTGCGGGATATCGATACCTTCAGGGGAAGGTTCCTGGAAAAACTTTTCGTGGCGCTGCTGAAAGAACAAAAACGCTACACGGCGATCGGCTCCTACTGGGAGCGGGGCAACCAGAACGAG
The DNA here is from genome assembly GCA_014763885.1 of Campylobacterales bacterium. Taxonomy (GTDB): domain Bacteria; phylum Campylobacterota; class Campylobacteria; order Campylobacterales; family Sulfurovaceae; genus Sulfurovum. The sequence continues at coordinate 23,100 of JACXUO010000025.1, read as the reverse complement.
ATAGACATCGTAGCGATCGATGAGGTGAATAAAAAAGTCCTGATCTGCGAAGTCAAACTCCAGAGCAGAAGAGCCAGTAAAAATGCACTGATCGCAAAATCCAAAAAGCTGCTGGAGGGATACACGGGGTTTGAACCCGAATACTTAGCACTTAGCACTTAGCACTTAGCACTTAGCACTTTTTCTCCCTGAGCCTGTCGAACCCACGGACAGAGAGTGACGGGGTTGTGGTATAATAGAAGATCAGAGATAATTTCGAGCGTAGGAGCAGCGGTGTTTACAAAAAATATCTATTATCAGGTAGAGAAGCGGTATGCCGGTACCAGGCTGGCGGTGATAGGGATACTGACCTTTCTGAGTTTCCTCCTCTTCGGGCAGATCGGGAGCGAGGTCGTCAAAGAGATGCTGATGATCAGCGTGATGCTGGGAGGGCTTTTCCTCTTCTCACTGCTGCACTACGCCTTCCTGGTGCGTTTCCCGCAGCGTGCGGTCGGGGTGAGAAAGAGCATCGTGGTGCTGCTGGATGTGGCGGTGCTGACCCTGCTGGTGATGCTGTTTGAGCAGTACGGGATCTACTTCCTCCCCTTCTATGTCTGGCTGGTGATGCTCTCGGGCTCCAGCTTCGGGATCGGCTACTTCTATACCAGCATCATCGGCGCCGCGCTTTCGTGGGTAACCCTGCTGCTCTACTCCCCCTACTGGAAAGCGCACTACGACATCCTGATCGCCTTTGCGATGACCACCTTCCTGGTCCCGCTCTTCTACCTGAAGTATATCGTCAGGATGCACGCGAAGAACGAAGAGCTCACCGAAGTGCTGAGCTCCACGGCGAAGGACGCACGGCATGACGAGCTGACCGGCGTGGCCAACAGGAAAGTCTACAAAGAGGAGATCAGAAGCGCGATCAAGAGCAGGGAGTTCTTCGCGCTGATGTTCATCGATCTCAACAAGTTCAAGGTGATCAACGACACGCACGGCCACCACATCGGGGACGAGGTGCTCAAAGAGGTGGTCAGGAGACTGACGAACTACCTGGGAGAGCAGGACTTCCTGGCAAGGCTCGGAGGGGATGAGTTTGTTATCATCACGCGCCGCAAAAAGGTCTTTCTGCCCAAGTTCGTCGAGAAGCTGGAGCAGGAGGTGATCGGGAAGTTCGAGGTCGAGGGGGTGACGGTGCCGATCGAGCTGAGCATCGGTATCAGCACCTTCCCCGATGACCACCGCTCGGAGATGATGCTGAGCAAGTTTGCCGATGAGGCGATGTATATCGCCAAGAAAGACCCCAGCAGGTTCCATCTCTTCTACGAAGAGCTCACCGAAGAGCAAAAAACGCTCTCAAGCTAAAACTTCAGAGGCTTTGAGAGAATTTTGGCTATAATTAGCGCATTTTTAACGTATCTGTCACTGTACGGGGGATTGACCCGGTGCAGTGATGACGCATTTCATACTATAGTGAAGGGTATATTTTGAGCGAAAACATTATCGGATATCTGGATAAGGATAACAACATTATCGATACACAGAGCGCTGTGGAGACGGCGGGATTGACACCTATCGAGTATGACAACAGCGAGAAGGCGCTGGAGATCATCCGCCACTCGACTGCACACCTGATGGCACAGGCGATCACCGAACTCTACCCCAACTCCCAGTTCTTTGTCGGGCCGGTCGTGGACGAAGGGTTCTACTATGACTTCAGGGTCGATGAGAAGATCGGCGAAGAGGACCTCAAAACGATCGAAAAGAAGATGAAAGAGCTCATCAAGAAGAAGTACAGGATCGAGAAGTACGAGCTCAGCAAAGACGAGGCGATGAAGAAGTTCGCCAACGACGACCTCAAGCAGGCGGTAATGAGCAGGATCCCTGACGAGACGCTTTCGATCTACAAGCAGGGAGAGTTCGAAGACCTCTGCCGCGGCCCTCACGTACCGGCACTGCGGTTCCTGAACAACTTCAAGCTCACCCGTGTGGCGGGTGCCTACCTCGGCGGGGACGAGAAGGCGGAGATGCTGACACGTATCTACGGGATCGCGTTTGCGGACAAAGAGTCGCTCAAGGCACACCTGGATATGCTCGAAGAGGCGAAGAAGCGCGACCACCGAAAGATCGGTACGGAGATGGAACTCTTTATGTTCAACGAATCGGCGGGATCGGGACTGCCGTTCTGGATGCCGAAGGGAGCAAAACTCCGTGCGAAGCTTGAAGAGATCCTTCACAAAGCGCACCGCGTAAGAGGGTATGAGCCGGTACGCGGGCCTGAGATCCTCAAGTCGGATATGTGGAGAACCTCGGGGCACTACGCCTGCTACGGCGAAAACATGTACCTTACGGAGATCGACGAGCAGGAGTACGGCATCAAACCGATGAACTGTATCGGCCATATCCAGATCTTCAAGCAGACACAGAAGAGCTACCGTGAGCTTCCGCTCCGTTTCTACGAGTACGGCGTGGTGCACAGACACGAGAAGTCGGGGGTACTCCACGGGCTGCTCCGTGTAAGAGAGTTCACCCAGGATGATGCGCATATCTTCTGTACACCGGAGCAGATCGCATCAGAGGTGATCGAGGTCGTGGAGTTCGTCGACAGCGTGATGAAGCTCTTCGGGTTTGACTATACGATGGAGGTCGCGACGAAGCCTGAGAAGGCGATCGGCGAGGATGCGGTATGGGAACTGGCGACACAGGGGCTCAAAGATGCGCTTGAGGAGAACAACCTGCCGTACACGATCGACGAGGGCGGCGGTGCCTTCTATGGGCCGAAGATCGATGTGAAGATCACCGATGCACTCGGGCGTAAATGGCAGTGCGGTACGATCCAGGTCGACTTCAACCTTCCTCAGCGTTTCGAGGTGGAGTATGTCGCAGAGGACAATACCCGCAAACAGCCGGTGATGCTGCACAGAGCGATCCTCGGATCCTTTGAGCGCTTTATCGCGATCCTTACCGAGCACTTTGCCGGAGAGTTCCCGTTCTTCCTTGCGCCGACACAGGTGATCTTCGTGCCGATCGCGGAGAACCATGTGGCTTATGCGAATGAACTTAAGAAAGCGCTGATGGTTGAGGGGATCGATGCGGAGGTGTATGACAAAAACGACTCGCTGAACAAGCGTATCCGTACCGCGGAGAAGCAGAGAGTGCCGTATGTTGTGATCATCGGAGACGAAGAGGTGGCAAACAGATCGGTGGCGATCCGTAACAGAAGAAGCAGAGAACAGTATAATCTTACACAAGACGAATTTATGGTAGAATTAAGACAAGAATTACAAAAAGGTAAAATTTGAGTAGACAAAACGACAGAACCAGGGGAAGAAAAAAGGGCGATGAAGTCATCATGAATGACGCCATCAGGGCAAGCGAGCTGAGAGTGGTAGGTGATGACGGAGAGCAGTTCGGTATCATTTCGAAAGAGGAAGCACTCAAAATCGCTGAAGCGAAGGGACTTGACCTCGTACTGATGTCACCGGATGCAAAACCCCCTGTCGCGAAAGTCATGGATTTCGGCAAACACAAATACGAGCTTGAAAAGAAGAAAAAAGAGGCGCGTAAAAACCAGAAGAAGATCGAAGTCAAAGAGGTGAAGTTCTCCTGCAAGATCGCCGAGAACGACATCAGCTTCAAAGTGAAACATGCCAGAGAGTTCCTCGAGAAAGGAAAGCATGTGAAGCTCAGAGTCTTCCTGAAAGGGCGCGAGATGGCGCACCCGGAGTGGGGGATCGAAGTGCTCCAGCGTGTCTGGCCGATGCTCGAGGATATCGCGGTACTTGAAAAAGACGCACACCAGGAAGGACGCTATATCAATATGTACGTCACTCCGCTGAAGAAATAAAATCGTGCTACGAATGACGTGCTAAGTGCTACGAAAGTATAAAAATCGTAACACATAGCACGTAACACAAAATCACGCACCAGCAACCATGCAGATAACTATTTTCGTTCATTCTACTTTCTTTTTACTTTTTACTTTTTACTTTTTACTTTTTACTTTTTCTGCCCCCTCGTGGAAACGGGAGCAGAATGGGGTTTATAAAATTTTTAGAAAAACTCGGTATAATACCGTCCCATTTTATTTATTAGAACGGATTTTGAGCAAAGCCCAAAATACCTACGCTAACGCTGAGTTTGCTTCAGCAGCAGGCTCATACGGCTGGCCGTATTGTTAGTCAGGTAATAAGTAAAAAATTCAACAGGGAGTAAGCATATGCCTAAAATGAAGAGCGTAAAAGGCGCTGTAAAGCGTTTCAAGGTGAAAAAAAGCGGTAAAATCAAAAGAGGAACTGCTTTCAGAAGCCACATCCTTAGCAAGGTAGACGGCAAGCACCACAGATCAATGAGAAGTCCTAAGTACGTTGATTCTGCGGATGCTAAGAATATCAAAGCGATGATCAACTAAGATTGATCCAAAAGTAGTATTCCCTCTATTTCAGAGGCAAGTTCAAACCAAATAAAAAGTGTTTGACACCTACTAAAACCCATCAGGGTACAAGTTTCAGGTAAAGGAAAAACAATGAGAGTAAAAAACGGTTTTGTAAGACACAGACGTCACAAAAAACTACTAAAACAGGCAAGAGGATTCTACAGCGGTAGAAGAAAGCACTTTAGAAAAGCTAAAGAGCAGCTTGAAAGATCTTTGGTATATGCTTACAGAGATAGAAGACAGAAAAAAAGAGACTTCAGAAGACTCTGGATCGTTCGTATCAATGCGGCAGCAAGACTTAACGACATGAACTACTCAAGATTCATGCACGGTCTTAAGCTTGCAAACATCGAGCTTGACAGAAAGATCCTTGCTGATATGGCAATGAACGCACCTGAAGCATTTACAAAAGTAGCTGAAGCTTCAAAAGCGGCACTTGCTAAGTAAGTTCTATCTTTAGAGGGGCTTCGGCCTCTCATCCCTCCTATAACAATTTTCCACTATTTTTAATCTTTTCATTATACCAAAGCGCTAACACGTTTGTATGACTATAGCATGATGCTTGCTACGTCCAGTTTGGAGTTTGTATGGTTTTTCGCGTAGGGTGCGTAACCACGCACCAAAATAGGGGTTGAGGATATCTATGGTGTCTGTATTGTGTTTATCATCTCCGTGCCAATTTGCTCATAGCGTGGGCTTAAAAAAACCTACCCTACAAAACTATCCTTCGACACGTTCAGTACGAACGGAAAGGTTTGTTTGCATGGTTGCTGGTGCGTGATTACGCACCCTACGCGATACAATGACTCATAGGTGCAGAACCGCGGATGACGGAAAAGACTTGACACACTCTCATGACTCTGTCATGCTGCTCACTCTCCCCGCGCTGTTGCTCCGTTGTAGGCGATGATCCCGGGACGGAGGTTGCAGACGTGTTCGAATCCCAGCGACTTCATCGCATGCTGGACCTGGAAACTTCTGCTTCCCGTAAAACAGTAGACGATAACGGGGGTGTGTTTTTTGTCACTGTGCTCCTCGATCTTTGCATAGAACTGGGAGGTGGGGACCAGCGCATCGGTCCCGACGATATGTTCCATCTGGTACTCCATATACTCCCGGACATCCATCAGGGTGAAATCGACCATCTTCAAACTCCTCGCCTCAAGCAGCGCCTCGAGTTCATCGCCGTCAAGTTGTGCTTCGTTCAGGAGTGCCTGCGCCTGCCCCCTGGTCAGCCCCTGTGAATGGGTGTGGGCGACCTCTTCGGCTTCATCTTTGATCTGCTGGGAGGCTGCATATTCCGGGGTGCAGAAGATGCCGCAGTGGCAGAGCCCGTCTTCGGGGATCTCTTTTTCAAGGGCGGGTTTGCAGGGGCAGATGCGGTTATCCGCCGCCTTCTGCTCCTCTTTTGTCTCCCCGATGACCATAAAGCAGGGGCAGAAGCGTTTGCCGTAGATGAGTCTGTTTCTGGCAAGGCCCATGGCTACCCCCTCGTTCACTTCGTCGTTGGGGTTCTGTACAAAACCGAACTGCGCGTTGACCTTCTCGACAAACTGCCAGGTCTTCTCCAGCTCTGCCTGAAACTCATCAGAGTTGATATCGATTTGTTGCATGGTTATCCTTTAGTATGGTGTGGTTTCATTGGTGTCAAACTCTTTTGACAGATCTTCCAGTTCGTCGGCAAACTCTTCCATCTTTTTACCCCATCTCTCCAGAAAGTCTCCGGTTTTGTGCAGGTCGATTTGGATCCGGCTCTCGTTGGCTTCGATACCCGCACCCCTGCCTTCATCAAGATCCTCTGAAAATGCTTCCGCCTGGCGTGTGATCTCTTTGCCCATTTTGTCAAAAAAGTTTTTGGTCCGGTTTGTATCTATCGTGATGACTCCCGCTTCTTTGGAGATACCCATACGCCAGAGTGTTGAATGGGATTTATGCTCTTTTTCTGCCTCTTCTTTGGCTTTGAGTTCGGCAAGGAGGGCTTCTCTGGCCTCCTGGGCAATACGGGCATCACGTTCGCTCCGGGATTCGCATCCGTTGAATGCGAAAACCAGCAGCAGGGATAAGAGTAGTGTTTTGATGGGAGTCTCCTTTGATAGATGATAAACCATGGTGCAATTTTAGTAAAATATATTTAATGAAAGGATAAAAAATGTTGAAGAATAAAGTGCTGAGAAGCGTTCCCCATGCACCGCATTCCCTTTGACACTCTTTCCTCTATCGCCATCGATGCCTCTTTTTGCTACTTCTCTTTTCCAAAGATCAGGTGGTCCAGACTGAATTTCCCCGCTCCGAAGGAAGCGAAGATCGAGAGGAAGAGCATATAGTAGAGCGGGATCTCAAACCCGTTCTCTCCGGCAGGAAACCCATGCGGCAGATGGACGGTGATGATCGCTACGATCATCACCACGATCAGGGGGAGGGAGATCAGCCGTGTAAGAAGCCCGAGCGTAAGCAGGACAACCCCCAGCAGTTCAGTACTTGCTGCCAGATAGGCGTTGAGTGCAGGGAAGGGGATCCCCAGGGTACCGAACCACTCCGCTACGGCATGGATATCGGCCCATTTGCTCATCGCAGGGGTGTAAAATCCATAGGCCAGTACCACTCTGGCAAAGAGGAGCGAGATGTCCTGTCCATTGCTGAGTATATCTTTTGCCCGGGGATAGATATGTGTGATCATATAATCCTCCTTTTCTACCGGCAGGCAGTTAGCCGTTGCATTTTTTTTCGGTTTTTGGTGCCGCTTGTTTGCCGTTGTCGCATTTCCCTTCACCGTTTTTAGGGGTGGCTTTTTTCCCGTTGTCACATTTTCCCTGGCCGCATTTCCCTTCTCCTGCCCCTTTGCCGTCATTGCAACCGGTAAATGTGAGCATCGCCAATCCTATTCCTATAATCAAAAGCACTTTTTTCAACATCATCTCTCCTTTATGATTTTTTAGAGATTCAAAGTATAATATGAGTGCTGTGTACTCTCTGTGTAGGAAGAGTTCCACCCGGAGTACACAGAGATGCTTTAAGATAAGGCCTGAGAGATTCGAAGAGAGAAGAGATGACACGAAGAGATTTTTTGGCAACCAGTGCTGTTGTGGGGCTTTCTGCCTCTCTTTCCGCCCGAGAGACCAACGGAGAGACAAAAGCGCTTGAAGCGGCAGCACCCCTTATCGCAGCGGTGCAGCAGCATATGTTCCCGGAAGAGGGCCGCCTCCCTTCCGCCAAAGCGATGGATACCATCACCTTCCTGAAAGAGACGATCACCCATGCCAGCTACGACAGGGATATCAGAGGCTTTGTGATAGAGGGGGCGCAGGAGCTGGAGCATCGGACGAAAGGGAAATTTCTGATGATGGATGCAGCGCAGAGAGAGGCAGCGCTGCGCAGCTATGAAGAGACCCGCTACGGAAGTAACTGGTTGACACGCATCATGACGCTGACGATGGAGGCGATCTTTTCCGACCCGATCTACGGTTCCAACATCGGGCAGGAGGGGTGGAAGGCAGTCGGAAGTGTCGGAGGAGTCCCCAGGCCAAAAGAGAGGTATATCGCGTTATGAAGCACTTCGATGTGGTGATTGTGGGATCGGGTGCCAGCGGAGGGGCAGTGGCCTATACGCTCTGCAGGGCAGGCTATAAGGTCGCAGTACTTGAGAAGGGGCGTCTGATACGCCGCGAAGCGTTCAGCAAAGATGAACTTGCCTACTGCCGCAGGGATATCGTCACCCCGAGCCTTTTTGACGAGTACCATCTGATCGAAGAGAAGGTGGGGGATCAATGGGTGGCCACCCCTACCTACGAGTCGGGATGGAGTTTCTGGAACGGGAATATCGTCGGGGGCTCCTCGAACCTGATGAGCGGGATGCTCCACCGCATGCACCCGGATGACTTCAGGCTGAAGAGCAAATACGGAGAGATCGAAGGAGCGAATGTCGTCGACTGGCCCATTACCTACACGGAGATGGAACCCTACTATGCGATGGCCGAATCGGTGATCGGGATATCGGGTGTTGCCCAAAAACACCGCTTCGAGCCCTGGAGAAGCACCCCCGACTTCCCCCAGCCCCCCACCAGGGAGAACGAAGTGGTCAAACTCTTCGACAAAAGCTGTCGTGCGCTGGGGATCACGCCGCTGGTGACACCGCGCGCCGTCCTCTCCCGGGACAAAGAGCACCGGAACGCCTGCTACTACTCCAACTTCTGCGGGAGCTACGGGTGCAGCTCGGGGGCGAAGGGGAGTGCCACGGAGGCGCTGCTTTTCCCCGCACTCTCGACAGGCAACCTGACACTGATGAGTCATACGCATGTCAAGTATCTCAAGAGCAGCAAGGAAAAGGTGACCTCCGCGGTAACGGTCGATACGGTGACGGGAGAAACGCGCGAGATCACGGCGGATATCTTTGTACTCGCCGCACAGGCGCATGAGAGCGTCCGGCTGCTTCTGAACTCGAAGAACCGGCACCACCCCGGCGGTCTCTCGAACAGCTCCGGCGAACTTGGGAAAAACCTGCTCTTCTCGGCAGGTGGATCCGGGCAGGGGGAACTGCACAGGGAGAGCCTCAAAGAGATCAGTTTCGAGGCGCTGATGGAGAGAGGGCTCTTTGTCAACCGGTCGATCCTGGACTGGTACTATATTGATCACTGGTGGGACGGCAGGTTCAAGGGGGGGTCTGTCGAGTTTATGTTCGAACACCAGAATATTATCTCAATGGCCTGTAAAAACAATGAGGAGGGGGGAAAACTGATCTGGGGAAAGGCGCTGGGAGAGCGGGTGGCGAAGCGCTTCAAGGAGAGCAAGAGTATCCGTTTTGAGATCTTTAATGACTGGCTGCCCAATGATGACTGCTTTGTGACAGTCGATGAAGCGCATCGTGACAAATACGGCATGCCTGTAGGCAAACTGCGTATCGCAGCCCACCCCCACGACCTGAAGGTGGGGAGCTATCTTGCCGGGAAGTGCGAAGCGGTACTTGAGGAGATGGGGGCCAAAAACATCTACAGCGCCATCTCCGCACTTCCCCCTCAGAACCTGATCGCGGGAGGCTGCCGCTTCGGCGACGACCCGGGTACCTCGGTACTTAACCGGCACTGCCGCTCCCATGATATCCCCAATCTTTACGTGGCGGATGCCAGCTTTATGCCGACGGGAGGTTCGGTCGCCTATACCTGGACAATCTACGCCAATGCCTTCAGGGTTGCCGACCATATTGTCAGAGATTTAAGTAAAATGTAAAGTTGGGTTTATTTTTTATTAACTATAGCTAGGTATTATTAGAGTATATTTGAAAATATGGGGGGAAGGGCCATATTCAAGCTGAAAGGAATACTCTTGAAGAAACTGCATAGATTTCTAATTTCACTTGCGGTGGCCTCCATGGCTACGACGTATGCTTCGGCTGCGACGCATACGATCAAAAAAGGCGAGACACTCTACGCGATCGCCAAAGCGAACAAAACGACGGTCAGTCAACTCTGTAAACTGAACGGAATCAAGAAGAACACCACGCTCAAGGTGGGGAAAAGCCTGAAGGTTCCCGGCGCACCAGCGGCTGTGGCGACAGCAGCGTATAAAGTCAGGAGCGGGGACGCCCTCTATACGATCGCCAAAAAATACGGGACAGATATCGGGACACTCAAATCGCTCAACGGCCTCAAGGGGAATACCCTGAGGGCGGGGCAGACGATCAAGGTTCCCGCTGCCAATACGGTAAAGGTCGCAGCGAAAACGGCGAAAAAGAGCAACAGAAAACTGGCGCAGACGCTCTCAAGCCTTCCCAAATCCACCTATATGAAAAAAGAGCCCTCTAAAAAAGATGTCTTTAACCTTGGAGACATCTTCTTTGGAGAGGATACCAATGAAGAGGTCGTAGAGTTAGCCAAGACAAAACTCGGGAACCGGTATGTCTGGGGTGCGACAGGGACAAAAGGCACCTTTGACTGTTCGGGATTTACAAAGTACTGCTATAAAAAGAACGGTATCGATATCCCGAGAACCTCCATCATGCAGTCCAAATATGGAAAATTTGTCAAAAGGTCGGAACTGCAGAAAGGTGACCTGATCTTCTTTGATACTTCAAGAGGACGCAAAGGGTATGTGAACCATGTAGGTATCTACGTGGGGGATAACAAGTTTATCCATGCCTCTTCAGCGAAGAAAAAAGTGGTCATCACAAGCCTGGACAAAACATTCTACTCACAACGCTATATGGGTGCCAGAAGGCCCCTGTAACCTCTCGTGAGAAGCTTTCACGGCTTCTCCTGTCATTTCTTTGATCTTTTCTCCTGCTTTTTATCCCGTTCTATCTATCACAATTGATATCCGCTGCTTCATAGTCTCAATGTTCGCATATGAATTGTACTCGTCATTCCTGCGTAGGCAGGAATCTACAAGTCTTTGCACTATTGCAGCGTTGGAATTGTAACCCAAACTCGTAGATCCCCGGGTGCCCGTAGGAAATGCCCTTGGGGTGCGGAGCCCGAGGATGACGGAACAGATGAGTTTCAGTAAAGTAGTAGGTTTCCCGTCATTCCCCGACTCCGATCGGGAATCCACAGTTCTTTTCCCATAGCAGACTTGAACAGTGAGAGTCGTTGAAAAATGACAATAGTTTCTCACAGAGAGTGCAAGCACAAGGTCATTTTTAGACTTGGAACCAGAGTGATCGTAACGAAGTGAAGCCACGTAGGCAGTTTATAGCTTGGAGCACAAATGGTTGTTACTATAACGTATGAATTTCCTTTTTTATACTATTGAGGCGGTGGTTCTCTCTTCATTTTCTTCTCAAAGAGAGTGATGACTTTGTCACCGCTACGCTTCACTAAGAGAAAAAACGAAGCAAAACTAGCAAATGCGGTTTGTGTAAGCAAAAGTTTCTTCAGAAAAAAGCGTTGTGGTTCGTCCTCCGGCGGTGCAAAAGCTTGCCTTCACGGCTCACTGCGCTCGACACGTTTGGTTCCGACCCTATAAACGTGAGGTTCACTCACGTCTATTTAACGGGTCTCATAGTTCCGAAGCTACAAACTCAAAGCAGTTTGACTTTGCTTAACGCTTCTCATCGCTTCGCTTACAAGGTCGTTCACCACAACAAGGCAGACACCGTGTGATTAATGGTTTCCTCCTTTATTCCCACGGTGTCCGCGGGAATGACTATACCGATTTTGTTATAAAGCATGAAGATTGGTAGAGAACGTTTGGCGGTGCCAAACCTACGATAGCGCTGTGGTAAAATGAGCTTAAATATATCGCGGGTGCGTAACCACGCACCAACAATCATGCACGCCAACCTGTGGATCCCCGCCTTCGCGAGGATGACGCTTTTGGCCTGTTTTTTTCTCAAAGAGAGTGATGACTTCGAGAAAAAAGTAGAAACATAGTGATTTTTTGTCCGGGAATCTTAGAAAAGAGAACTGTCAGGGGTTCGCCCCCCCCCGACAGCCAAAGAGGCGGGTAGAGCTTACTCCGCTTCGAGAACGGCACCGGAGCTTGCATTGGTCACAAGCGCCCTGTACTGTTTGAGCCATCTGCTTGTCAGCGGTTTGACGATCGGCTTGAAGCGGTCTCTTCTCTCCGCGATCTCTTCGAAGGTGAGTTTTGCCTCAAGGATATAATTGTCCACATCGATGAAGATCTCATCCCCGTCTTCCAGCAGTCCGATCAGTCCGCCTTCCGCCGCTTCCGGGCTGACGTGGCCGATACTCGCACCTCTGGTCGCTCCGGAGAATCTTCCATCGGTGATCAGTGCGACCTTGTCGCCAAGCCCCATACCCATGATCAGGCTGGTTGGGCTCAGCATCTCCTGCATACCAGGTCCGCCTTTTGGTCCCTCATAGCGGATGACGACGACATCTCCGGCTTTGACTTTCCCGTTGATGATCCCTTTGATCGCTTCATTCTGGGAGTTGAAACAGACCGCTGTCCCGGTGAAGACACGATCCCCGGTGATCCCCGCGGTTTTGATCACGGCACCCTGTTCTGCCAGGTTTCCGTAAAGGATCGCCAGGCCGCCGACTTCTGAGTAGGGGTTGTCGATCGTGTGAATGATGTTTGTATCAAGGATATTAGCATCTTTGATCTTCTCATAGAGTGTCTCTCCCCCGATCGTGAGGTTGTCCGCAAGGATATCCTCTCCGCGTTTTTGCATCTCATGCATGACCGCATTAACACCGCCGGCCTTGTTGATATCTTCCATATGCACTGTCGAGAGTGAAGGAGAGATCTTGGCGATGTGTGAAACCCTTTTGGAGATCGTGTTGATATCTTCCAGGTTGAAGTCTACTTCTGCCTCTTTTGCGATTGCCAGCATATGAAGTACGGTGTTGGAACTTCCACCCATCGCCATATCCACTGCAAAGGCATTGCGTACGGCATTTTCATTGAGGATATTTCTGACTCTGTACTTTTCGCGCTCTGCCTGCTCCATTTTTGCGATCTCGCAGATTCGGCGGGCAGCTTTTTTGTAAAGCTCGGTTCTCTCAGGTGTGAGGGCAAGGATCGTACCGTTGCCTGGCAGGGCGATACCCATCGCTTCCATAAGGGTATTCATAGAGTTTGCCGTAAACATCCCCGAACAGCTTCCGCCGCTCGGACAGGCATTACACTCGATATCATAAAGTTCATCGTCCGTGATCTCTCCGGTCTCATGTTTCCCGACAGCCTCAAACGCAGTGGCGAGGTCGATCGGCGTACCATCCTTGGTGTGGCCTTTTTTCATCGGCCCACCCGAGACAAATACCGTAGGTACGTTGACGCGCAGCGCTCCCATGATCATCCCCGGTACGATCTTGTCACAGTTGGGGATCGCGATCATCGCATCAAGTTTGTGCGCGTTCATCACCGTCTCTACCGAGTTGGCGATAATTTCACGGCTTGGCAGAGAGTAGAGCATCCCGTCATGTCCCATCGCGATACCGTCATCCACACCGATCGTATTGAACTCAAACGGAACACATCCGTTGGCGCGGATCTCCTCTTTGATCACTTCAGCCACTTTGTTGAGGAAAAAGTGTCCGGGGATGATCTCGATAAAGGAGTTGGCAACCCCGATGAAGGGTTTATCGAAATCTTCGTCCCTGACACCTGTCGCACGAAGCAAACTTCTGTGCGGGGCTCTGCTGAACCCCTGTTTTATCTCATCACTTCTCATCATTTTGTTCTCCTTGTCGACAAGCAGGGCCCGTCAATCACTCCTTTGAACTGCAGCTTCGCCTGAGGGCTCAGAGCTGCTTGGGTTCAAGGAATTCTATTGTTGTTAGATTTAGGGGGATTATAACACTTTGCATCTCAAAAAATGCAAAAACTGACGATAAAGATTTTTTTTGAAAAAAATGTCTGCTTTTTCTTTACATTAAAAGAGTTTTTGGCTATAATCGCACTCCAATTTTGGAAGATTTTCGAAATTTGGTCTGGAGTGCGGGCGTAGCTCAGGGGTAGAGCATAACCTTGCCAAGGTTAGGGTCGACGGTTCGAATCCGTTCGCCCGCTCCATTATAATATATAATAGAGATCTTTTTGAACACTGAAGCTTCACCCATCGGTGCAGAAGCAGAAAAAAGAGTTGATATTTAAAATTTGCAATTAAAAATTGGTGTCCGATTCGGCCCGGGTGGTGAAATCGGTAGACACAGGGGACTTAAAATCCCCCGGTCATTGCGACCGTGCCGGTTCGAGTCCGGCCCCGGGCACCATTAAAATAGACCGATAAATGAGCGAAGCCCATTTATCTCACGCTAACGCTAAGTTTGCTTCAGCAGCAGGCTCACGCGACTGGTCGCTTTAAAGTAGCGTACAGAGTATATATGGTGCCATCGCCAAGCGGTAAGGCCGCAGCCTGCAAAGCTGCTATCCCCGGTTCAAATCCGGGTGGCACCTCCATCATATAGGTCTTCTTCAAAATGAAGGAAGTCCACAAAAACTTTTTTAGTTAAACTGAGTTTTATCTTTTATAAGATAAACTTCCAGACTTCATTGTTACGGGAGATGTCAGAGTGGTCGAATGTGCCGGTCTTGAAAACCGGTGAGGGTAATACCTCCGGGGGTTCGAATCCCCCTCTCCCGGCCACTACTTTTAATCAATCACACTAAAGCCCTAAATATCGAACTTTAAGAAAATTTAATATTTTTTTGTACCTTTGATTGAAAATCAACAAAAATGAATATACCCTGTTATTGAAAGATACCTGATAGAAGATTTGCTTCCACAGTGTAAATGCCTATGTACATTTACACTCAGTGGATTTATTGATCTAAGATTATATATAAATAGTATTTTAGATCGACTCTTTCACTATGCCTTATAAAAACATATAAAAGTATAATTTTATGATAATTTAAGCCTTTTTCTTCTATATTTATATAAAAATATATTTATGAGGTAGCAATGTACAAAGGCAAACAGGTGAAACCGCTGCCGACTCCAAACCTTGACCAGCCATTGTCATTGACTCTGATCGGTGAGGCGATAAGGGCAAGAAGGACACAGCAGAAACTGGATCTGAAAACAGCAGCGATGCTTTGTGATGTTTCGGTCGTGACGCTAAGCAAGATCGAGAATGGTTCACAGGGGGTGCGTATGGACTCTGTACTCAAAGTGATGTCTGCACTTGGTCTACGTATGCATATAGCGCCCTGGGGGTATGATCAGTGAATACTCTTGAAGTCCATCTGAGTAGCAAACATGTGGGAACACTCAGCATTGATGCCAGGGAAGATCTCTATAGGTTTGAGTACAGTGACGCGTGGAAAAGCACAGGATACCCTATCTCTCCGCATTTGCCGTTTGACGGGGAGATATCATCAGGGAGCATCAGGCGTTTTTTAGAGAATCTCCTTCCCGAAGGCAAAGGTTTGGATGACCTGACGACCTTCACCCATATCTCAAAGCATAATATCTATGCATTGATCAAAGCCATCGGTTTTGAGACTTCAGGCGCCTTGAGCTTTGGAGAAAGAGATGCTGTAATGACACCGGAGTTCCGTCCGATATCAGAAGAGGAGTTGGCAGCACGTATCGACGAGATAGAGAGTAAGAGTATCATTATCTGGGATCAGAAACAGCGGCTCTCTTTGTCCGGTGTTCAGGAGAAACTTCCTGTAATGCTAAAAGGTGATCAGATAGGGCTTGCAGACGGTTCGTTAAGCTCTACGCATATTCTGAAGTTCCAGACCAAACGTAATGAACATATCGTGATCAATGAGTATTTCTGTATGACCCTGGCAAAAGCGATTGCTCTGCCAGTGGCGAATGTAGAGCTAAAGAGGTATGGGGCACATCCCGTGCTTATGGTGGAGCGCTTTGACCGTATTGTTGAAGAGGAGACGATCCGTAGAGTGCATGTAATAGATGGATGTCAGTTGCTGGATATGCCTTCAGCCTACAAATATGAGAGGAACTTTGGCTCCGGCAGAGATGTCAAAGATATCCGCGAAGGTGTGAGTTTCAGTAAACTGTTTCAATCCACTGCAATGTGCCAGGTGCCGGCAAAAGCAAAGCTGCAGCTGCTTGAGTGGGCACTCTTCAATCTCATCATTGGAAACGCTGATGCACATGGGAAAAACATCTCTTTTTATCTGGGAATACAGGGATTAACAGTTGCTCCGTACTATGATATGCTCTCTATACTGATGCATGAGGGAGTGGATCATGAGCTTGCTATGGCATTTGGAGATGAATTTGACGCTGACAAGGTGGTGGGATATCCGCTTAGAGCCTTTGCTTCGGATACCGGTCTCCATCCCAAACTGGTCTCAGAACGTTTGATGCAGCTTTGCAGGAAGGTAGAGGATACACTGCCGCATCTGTCTGCAGAGGGGAGTCTCATGAATGAACAGGAGAGATCTTTTATCACTGATCTCCAGGCACTTATTGGAGAAAGAACTAAATCGTTAAAAGAAGCAGCCAAAGAGATGCTGAAGGTTTCATTTTAGTATAAAGTTATCTTAAGTATAACCAGATATAATTCTTATCTATTTATTACTTCTTAATATCTGAATCTGAGTGAAATCAATTTATTTATTTTTTACATCTGTATGACGCGGGATAGAGCAGCTTGGTAGCTCGTTGGGCTCATAACCCAAAGGTCGATGGTTCAAATCCGTCTCCCGCAACCAATCACATTACCACAAGGAGAGATATGTCAATAAAGAATATATCCAAAGAGACAAGAGTGAAAGTCCTGATCAGACTTTTGAAAAATAACGAATCATTTGAAGATGCGTGTTCCAAATCTGCTTTGTCGATCAAAGAAGCGAAACAGTTTTTAGCCCAAAACTAACCCATTTACTTTAAGAAAGGTTGCCTCTCAAGCCTTTTTTATCTGCATTTCATCCCTATAACTTCATTTTTTTCTTACCATACTCAGCGTAAATTATTTTTGCCGGATCACAGCAGATGATCTACCCGGTTGCTTGCTACTATCTATACATACAAAGAAAAATTCACTACAATATTTTTATGCAAACAACAATGAAACTTCATGCCATTATCATCGGTGAACAACCCAAAAAACCTTTGCACTATGTCGATAGCATACGGGCAGTCAAGGGCAGAGGGCTGGAGGGGGACCGGTATTTCTATGGAGAAGGCACCTTTAACAAGCCTCAGCTCGATCAGTCTGTACGCGAGGTGAGTCTCCTGCCCTATGAGAGTCTGGCGGAGTGCAACAGTCGGCTGGGTGCAGATCTGGACTTTACCGATCTTCGAAGAAACCTGGTGATCGAGGGGTTTGATGCGGAGCAGATAGGGGGCCGTGTGTTCGGGATAGGGGAGGCGGAGTTCCGTATCGTGCGAACCTGTCCGCCATGCGGCTATCTCTCCAGGCTGCTGGGAGAGGATATGATGCGGGGGCTGAAGTATATCGGGGGATACCGAGCCGTGATCGTGAAGAGCGGTATGGTACAATGTGGAGATGAAATCATCATAAAGGAGTCAAAATGGGTGAAAATATCGCAAAACTGATACTGAGAATAACGGTCGGAGGGATGATGCTCTTCCACGGTATCCACAAAGCAGTGCACGGGATAGCGGGCATCAAGGGGATGCTGAAGTCGCAGGGGATCCCGGAGATGCTGGCTTACAGCGTCTATGCGGGAGAGATCCTCGCACCGCTCTTTTTGATCATCGGGTGGAGGAGCCGGGTGTGGGCTGCGGTCATCGCACTCAATATGGCAGGGGCGCTCTACCTGGCACATGCCGGAGAGTTCCTGAAGCTCGGGTCACGTGGCGCGTGGGCGGTGGAGCTGCCGATGTTCTATCTCTTGAGCGCGGTTGCCATCGTGCTCCTGGGTTCAGGGAAATATGCGGTGATCAGAGACTAGCGTTGGTATCGCATGAAATCCCCTGTTTATATAAAAGTATTAGAATAAATAATATTTGTTTACAAATGCTTTATTTTTGTGCTATACTAAAAAGTGAGGCCCGGAATCAATGGTTGTGTGATGAGGGCTAAAAGGGTAGCGTGCATTATAGGAACATAGGTTACCTATAATCTTTGAAAAGACGTAGGGAAGGGAGTGTCTCTTGCTTACTCATCATATATCCCAAGAGGAGGAGAGAGATGAAGAAGAGCTTTTTAAAAACGGGAGCAGTGGTTGCGCTGTTGCTTGGAACCATGCAAGCAGCAGACTTTAACTACGATGCCTATGGCGGATTTGTACAGGGAACCCAGAGGGGAGCAGGCGGTGGCACTGTCTCTGATATTCATTGGCACGATTCTGTTCTTATGCCTGATGGCAATACAACCTATGAGATGGTAGATTGGGGATTGGGTGGAGCCAGTCGTCTGGAACTGATACCGGAGAACGGACAGATCGCAAGCAATGGGGTGCAAAAGAGCTTATGGGTACCTTGGTACACCACAATGAGCCGATCACCGGGACATCGCTTGAAAAAATTGGGATCTCCTGGCACTTGAACCTCCAAAGTAACACCGCCGGTGTCAACGACTTTAACCGTACCTGGTCATTTGAACTTCATAACTGGGAAACACCAAACGGTGCTGATCCGTGTCCGCGTGAGACAAACGGAATTGTTCGTAATTTAGATGACACAGATCCTGATCTGATCGGATTTCCTTATCTTGGAGATGGATCTGATAGTGGAACGTGTGACGATGCCCATGCGTTTGTAGATGCTCCTGATCAAAACTACAGCTGGGTAGATAATGGAATAGTCTATCGGGTAGAGATCACCGGATTCTATGATGCACTCAACAATTTAAAGCAGACATTCTGGGCTGAAGAGGATGCGGATACCAACGGTACCGTCCAGTTCTCTATCACAGAGGTAGGGCCTGCGAATGTGAGTATCGGGGATAGGATTTGGATAGATTCCAATAATAACGGTGTCCAGGATGCCAACGAGACAGGCGGAGTCCCTAGTGTCCGGGTAGATCTTTACTATGATAATAACGATACGGTAGCTGATACAGTATACAGCGATATCAATGGTATCTACGAGTTCCCTAAAGTCAAAACTATCGATGAAGGATCGGGGCAGTCTATAACGTATTACATCAAGTTTACTTTGCCGATTGCAAGCGGGCTGACGGAGTTTTCACCGCAGAATAACCCAGGAGATCCTTTAGCCTTTGGTGACGATAGCGATGTCGATGCAGCAGGAGTTACAGATACGTTCACCGTGGATGACAATACTACCGATATTGACGCAGGGGTCAGATGTGGGTCCATTGGGAACCTGGTTTGGATCGACAAGAACCAAAACGGCCTTCAGGAGCCTGGAGAACCAGGAATAGAAGGTGTTCAGATAAATCTATATAATCCTAACGACCTCAATAGAACAGTATACAGTTCCCTTCTCGGGCTATACGGATTTATGCCACTTCCTAGCGGTGATTATGTGGTAGAGTTTGTCTTGCCGTCAGGTTATCATTTCTCTCCTTACCGTGTGGGTGGTGGTACGAATGAGGATACAGACAGTGATGTGAATGTGACAGATGGAAAAACACGTGTGATCACGATCGATCTCAATAGCTCTTCATCAAGTCATGTTGATTATTATGATGCGGGTATCTATCAGGAACTGAATATTACAAAAACAGTGAATACGGTAACTGCAGTAAATGGACAGGAGGTTACCTATACGATCACTGTGACCAACAACACAGAACGCAACGCAACTGATGTGAATGTCACGGATCTGTTGCCCGCAGGCGTGATTTATCAAGACCACAATGCATCTTCAGGGAAGCTATGATAATAATACCGGTTTATGGGAAGTCGGTCCGCTTGAGGCCAATGGCGGTTCGGCAACGCTCACCATCACGGTTGAAGTGAGTACAGAATCGGGCAGCAGTGTCAGTAACAATGCGTGCGTGGTCACGGAACAAAACAGCATAGAGATCTGTGATGTAGCTGAGTTTAGGGTGCTTGAAGCGGCTATCCATATAGAAAAAAGTACGAACGGGCAGGATGCGGATGCAGCACCTGGGCCTGTCGTGCTGACGGGAAGCACCGTGACATGGAAATACGTGGTGACAAATACCGGTGAAACCCCCCTTGACAATGTCGTCGTCACTGACAACAAGGTAGGGACGATCAGCTGTCCTGATAACACTCTGGCACCTGGTGAAAGTATGGAATGTACGAAAAACGGCACGGCTGTCGTAGGGCAGTATAGCAACATCGGGACCGTTACCGCTGATGCATATCAGGGAGAAATACAGGTAAGCGACAGCGACCCAAGCCACTATTTTGCCGAAGCACCGGCGATCGATATCGAGAAGAGCACCAACGGACAGGATGCCGATACTCCCACAGGACCGATCCTGGTGACGGGGAGCATCGTCACATGGACCTATACGGTAAAGAATACAGGGGATGTAACCCTGACGGGGATCGTTGTCAATGACAGTGAGGAAGGGGTGATCAGCTGCACTAAGACCACCTTGGTTCCGGGAGAAAACATGGTATGTACGAAACTCGGAACAGCAGGGGTAGGACAGTACGAAAACAATGCAACTGCGACAGGAAATTCACCCACCGGAGCAGGGGTAGGCGACAGTGACCCGAGCCACTATTTTGCTGAAGCTCCGGCGATCGATATCGAAAAGAACACCAACGGTGAGGATGCCGATGACCCAACGGGGCCGATCGTACCGACGGACAGCAACGTGACGTGGACCTACACGGTAACGAATATCGGGAATGTAACCCTCAGCAATATCATCGTGAGTGACAATGTGGAAGGGACGATCAGCTGTCCTAAGGACACGTTGGTCCCTGGCGAAAGCATGGTGTGTACATTGGACGGAACGGCTGTGGCAGGTCAGTATGAAAACAATGCAACCGTTACGGCTCTCTCTCCTATAGGAACGCAGGTGAGTGAAGGCGATCCAAGCCACTATCTTGCGGAGACACCTTCTGTCGATATCGAGAAGAGCACCAATAATCTGGATGCCGATCAGGCAGGAGAAGGGCCGACACTGATCGTCGGAGAGACGGTAACATGGAAGTACATTGTTACCAACACCGGTGATGTGAGTCTGTCAATCGATGTGGTTGATGACCAGCTTGGCCCGATCGAGGAGTGCTCGAACATCATCCTGGAGCCCGGAGAGTCGAAAATATGCCAGGTGGAAGGTATCGTGACGGAAGGCGAGTACGAGAACACCGCTACCGTTACCGGTACATCAAGACTGAGCGAGAGAACGGTCACCGACAGCGATATGAGCCACTATACAGGTATCCTTGGTGTAGAACTTGGAGACTATGCATGGTATGATGATGATTACAACGGTATTCAGGATCAGGGAGAGGACCCGGTAGAGGGCTTGACCGTAACACTCCTGGATGAAAATGGTACAGAGGTTGCAGACATCAACGGTATCAGCTCAGTAGAAACAGATGAAAACGGGTTCTATCACTTCTTTGTAAGACCTGGAACCTATATCGTCAGATTCAGTCCCGAGGACTTGCCGGAGAATTACATCTTCACGAAGAAAAATGCCGGAAGTGAAAGTACGGACTCCGATGCTGATCCGACTACCGGAGAGTCAGAGCCTGTGACGATTGTCAGAGAATCCAACTATGGCGTGGATGCGGGTATCTACTGTACCTGTCGGGATATGGTAGAGAGTAGTGATGACGGTTCTGCGATGGGAACGCTCTCCGCTTCGCTGATGCTCTTGATGACGCTGATGACCGGACTCTACTTTGTACGCAGAGAAGAGCAATATAAAAGAAATAGAAGATAAGGGGGGAAGGAACAATGAAAACGATCATGAAAGCAGCGGCAGTCACCACTCTTTTGTCTTGCAGTACACTCTACGCGGGAGGGAAGATCATCGCACCGGCGGTGGCTCCTGTAGCCATGGTAGAGGAGACCTCCGTCAATCCGCTCTATCTCGGGCTGGGGTTGCTCTGGGGAGATACCTCAAGAGAGTGTTACTGCTATGACCTTCAGGGAAATCTCAGAGAGGTAGTCAGAGTAGATGATGATAGCTGGGGCGGTATCGTGAGACTGGGGTATGACTTCAACCAGTATATCGGGATCGAAACCCGTTTCCTCTCTGCCACCCTCGGAGGCGGCCTTTTTGACACCACCCATTACGGGATCTTTCTGAAGCCGAAAACACCGATTGGCGAGAGGTTTAACCTCTATGGCCTTCTGGGGTACGGACATACGAAGATCGAGACAGACTGCGGTACGGTGCAAGAGAGCTATTCGAAGAACGGATTCAGCTACGGTATAGGGCTGGAGTATGACCTCTCCTCCAAAGATGAGGATTATGAAACCTATACAAATGACGGCAATGCAAACCCGCAGTTTGACAGGCCCTTTGACGGCCACGGTGACCAGGAGGTCAAATGGGGGCTATGGGTCGACTATCAGAAACTTCTTCAGAATGAAGGAGCAGCAAAATACCGATCCCACGTGGTCACTTTCGGAATCACTTACGACTTCTAGCACTTCAGCTGCAGGACCATCTAGTCCTGCAGCTTTTCTTTATTTCCTCTATCTCTTCTTTCCTATTCATGCTTTTTACAGAGATGTTATACTATCCTGGAACACTTTTTGACGGTCACTTTTGTGATGATGTGATCGTGCAAGAGGAGTCCATTGACATTGCACACTGAACAGTTATCATTGTTCAAAAGGAAACAGTATGAAAAAAACAATATTCTTTGTATGTGCCGTGATCATTACGATCGGAGCAGCTGCGGAGATCCCCGCCTCCATGAAACCCTGGAAGAGCAACATCGAGAGGCTCAGCGAGTTTGAAAAGCATGTGGTAATAGAGAAGGGCACAGAGAGAGCCTTTTCGGGAGAGTACATCGATACCACAGAGGAGGGTATCTACCGCTGTAAAGTATGCAATGCCGCGCTTTACAGATCGTCGGACAAGTTTGCATCCCACTGCGGCTGGCCGAGCTTTGATGATGCGATCCCCGGGGCGATCAGAGAGGTGCCCGACAGAGACGGGAAACGCACGGAGATCGTCTGTGCCAACTGCGGCGCGCATCTGGGGCACGTCTTCAGAGGAGAGGGGTATACCGAGAAAAATACCCGTCACTGCGTCAACTCCATTTCTCTGCAGTTTGAAAAAAAAGAGAAACAGGCTGCCACGGCACCAGCCCTTACAAAGGCCTACTTCGCAGGCGGGTGCTTCTGGGGGGTGGAGTACTATATGGAGCAGATCAAAGGGGTGAGCGAGGTGCGTTCGGGGTTTATGGGCGGCAGTGTC
>JACXUO010000097.1 GCA_014763885.1 Campylobacterales bacterium | reverse complement strand
GGTGGCGATGATCACGTCGTGCTTTTGGAACAAGCCCACAAAAAATGCAGAGAGAGCAAAACTCACATAGTCCAGCACCCGTTTGACAAACCCGCTGTTCGCGGTGATATAGCTCCAGACCCGGATCACTTCGATCCCGTCGATATGCTCTTTTTGGTAGAGCTTGTTCTTGTACCCCTCATAGACCTTACCGTGGGGGAAGTTCGGGGCACAGGTGATCACGGTGATCTCTATATCTTCACTCTCCATCCAGCGTTTGCAGTGTTCAAATGTCCTGGTGGCAGGGGCATTGACCTCCGGAGGGAAGTTGTCGGTGATAAACAGTATCTTCAAATCTTGATCTCCACTTTTAGTTGATTTTCAAAAGGTATCTCCATGACGAGCGCCTTTTGGGTTTTGTTGAACTCGGAAGCATATTCGTAATTGGTGCACCCCAAGGGTATTTCCTGACGGGGCATTCGTGATTTGTGATTGGTAATTCGTGATTCGAGGATGGTGATGTGTTCCCGTATCATTGCTTCGGTGATATCGGGGTGGAAATGCAGCCTTGCAATGCCGTCTCCTTTTGGTTCCAACGCATCCTTGATGATGATTTTATCCTCTGCGAAATGCCACTCTCTCGTATGTGTGATACCAAACTTTTTACGATACCCATTGTGACTTGCGACGATCCTCTTGCTGCTCTCTTCTACCTTAGTCACATACGCCCGCTCCGCTACCCTGAAACCGCCCCATACTTCACTGCTGTCAGTCGCTGAGACCTCAACGGTATTGTGAGAGGCGGTTCCCCGCTCTCTCATCCGTTTTGCATTGGTCTCATAGGTGCTCAGGCCTGTATCGACGATAAAAGGCATCATGGTAGATGGTGTATGGTTGATGGTTGATGGTGATTGGATTCGGAGTTCGAAATTGAATGTGTCGGCATGGGCGTGGCCGGGGATGTAGTCCGGGCCGATGTTGCCGATGTCGATGATGCATTCATAGTTTGACTTGACTATCTTTCGATAGCCGGAGTCAAGTAATTGGTGATTAGTAACTGGTAATTGGTGAATTTGTAGATTTTGTGCGTATTTATTAAGCTCCTTCGTCGTCGGGGCGATGCCGTTGGCGCTGTCGTTGAGGAGCGGGATCGTTCCGTCTTCATAGCTGATCGCATTGAGCCAGCCCAGCATTTTCACAGCTTTCTCTTCCAATAGTTCCTTCAACTCCCCGCTCTTCCCCTCACCAATCACTAATGACGAATTACCAATCACCAGATTTAAGCAATCCAAAACACGGTAAAGCATGATCTGATGATACATCGGGCTCAGCTCAAAATGCGCACCATCCTCCAGTATCTGTTCTTCCAGTTCTGCTGTCAGTATCTCTTTGGCTTTTGCATAGAGTGTTTCATCGGCAAAATAGCAGGCGCCGAACAGGAGCGAAAAGCCGTTTTCGAGCAGGTGGTTCCCCAGCAGGTGGTACTCCAGGTTATCCATCAGGATGGCATACTGCGCATAGAGGCTCTCATCGATCTTTGGGTCGCGTATTTTATGAAGCGTAAGAAACTTGATCCAGTTGATCCCGCGCAGGCTGATCGGAAACGGTTCCAGCCCGTCTTTGATGCTCTCTGCCTGCTCTATAAAGTCATGGATCAGCGTTACCCCTTCTTCGCTGCTCATCCCGGGTTGATGGAGGAAGTCAAAATAGGTCAGGTTGTAGGTCCAGAGTTTTCCGTAGTCTGAAAAGTTCCAGTCGATACCGTTCTCAAATCTATGCGAGAGGTTCAAAAAGGTAAAGGCATCTTCATGTCGTGAAACATCACTTGCGATGGATGGCTGAAGTGTCAAGTCTCGGGCTTGAGAAGGGAGTGCCAAAGGGTACTGAAACCCGACGGCCTTCCGCCATTTCCTCCGCAGGGCATAATAGAAGCGGCTCCGGAACTGCACAGGTTTAAGAAACTTTACTGTGTGGTAAAGTCTTAGCGCTCTACTTACCATCCACCATTCACCATCAACTATTGACGGCGACAACGCTGCCACTTCTGATCGACTCGAGGATCTTGAACGTTGTTTTGGTCGTGTTGTAGATACTTTCAAAGCCGATCGCCGGTGTTCCGTTCTCTACTGAGGCTTTAAATGCTTTAAATTCATTGACAAAGCCTTTGTCCTGGTTCGCACTTTTGCTTTTGTCTGTTTTGGAGCCCTGATAGACTACGAGTTCCCTAAAGTCGGTCATCTGCATACTCACTCCGTTGCCGAACGCTTCGATATACTCTTTCGGCATTGCGCTTCCGCCATAGGCATAGTAAGCGATCGTTGCCGTCGAACCGTTGGCGTAGTTGAGGATGATGGTCACATTGTCCTCATCGGGGATCGACTGGTCATTTTTCTGTACCGTCGTCGCATAGACGCTCACGACATCGCTGCCGATCAGGTAGCTGCAGGTATCGATGAAGTGGCATACTTCTCCGATGATACGCCCTCCGCCGATCGTTCTGTCCTGTATCCAGACCTCTTTGGGGATGATCCCGGCGTTGACACGGTAGTTGATGGAGACCTGTCCGTTAAGCTTGCTTTTCATCTTCTCGATCATCGGTGCGAAACGTCTGTTAAACCCGACCTGCAGGATCGACTTGCCGTCATACGCTTCGCTGATCGCTTCGAGTTCCTCTTCGTAGATACAGAGCGGTTTCTCCACAAAGCAGTGTTTGCCGTTTTCCATGGCTTTGATGACTTTGTTGGCGTGGTCATTGTGCTGTGTGGTCACAAAGACGGAGTTGATCTCGCTGTTTTTGAAGACCTCATCGCTGTCTGTGGTGATATACTTGAAGTCATACTTCTTCCCTGTTCCTTCGGCACTCACTCCCGTTGCGGTACAGAGTCCGACCAGTTCATACCCGCCGACCTTCTGCATATTCGGCAGGATCACCGACTTGGTGAAGTTCCCTGCCCCTATCAGCCCGACATTGATCTTGTCGCTGGTGACGGCTTTGTCGGAGCGCTGTACGATCTTGTGCTCTGCCAGGTTGATCTCCTCTTTGTAGTTGAGGACGATCCCGAGGTACTTCTCTTTGATCTTCCCTTCAAGCAGGTCATAGGCGGTCATGGCGTCATCAAAGTCATAGGTATGGGTGATGAGCTCCTTCGGTGTGATCTTCCCCTCCTCGATCAGCCCCAGAAATGCTTCGAAGTTGCGCTGTTCTGTCCAGCGTACAAGGTCATACGGATAGTCGTTGCCCTTCTCTTCATACTCCGGGTCATAACGGCCCGGGCCATAGGCCATGGAGAGACGCAGGTCGATCTCTTTTTTGTAGTAGTCATTACGGGGAATATCCAT
>JACXUO010000096.1 GCA_014763885.1 Campylobacterales bacterium | reverse complement strand
AAAAAGTAAAAAGTAAAAAGTAAAAAGTAAAAAGTAAAAAGTAAAAAGTAAAAATTCTACTTCCTACTTCCCCATCAGGAACGATTACATATACCTCTGCAGTACAGCAGGTATAGAGATAGTTCCGTCTTCATTCTGATAGTTCTCCATAATCGCAATAAGTGTACGACCAACTGCAAGAGATGAACCGTTCAATGTATGTACGAAACTGTTTTTCTTACCGTCTTTGAAACGGATCTTTGCACGTCTTGCCTGGAAGTCTCTTGTGTTGGAGATCGATGAGATCTCTCTGTATTTGTTCTGTCCCGGAAGCCAGACCTCAAGGTCGATAGTTTTTGCAGCTGAGAAGCCAAGGTCACCCCCGCAAAGCTCTACCACTCTGTGAGGCAGGCCAAGGGCAGTCAGCATATCCGAGGCATTCTGCACCATCATCTCAAAGACCTCATCGCTTTTGTCCGGATGTGCGATCGCTACCATCTCCACTTTGTCAAACTGGTGCTGACGGATCATACCGCGGGTATCACGCCCTGCACTCCCCGCTTCTTTTCTGAAACATGGCGTATAGCCTGTCATCAGTACCGGTAGCTCCTTCTCAGGAAGGATCTCATCGTGGTACATATTGGTCAAAGGTACCTCTGCAGTCGGGATCAGGTAGAGCGCTTCATCCTCTATCTTGAAGAGGTCATCTTCAAACTTTGGTAACTGTCCTGTCCCCTGAAGCATCGCTGCATTGTTCATAAACGGCACACAGAGTTCTTCAAACCCTTTCCCTTTGTTGGTATCCAAAAAGAAGTTGATCAGCGCTCTCTCCAGCCTTGCAGCTTCACCGCGAAGGACAGAGAAGCGACTCTTCGCAAGTTTCACCCCGCGTTCAAAGTCGATCCATCCGTTCTTCTCTCCCAGTTCCCAGTGCTCTTTGGGTTCAAAGTCAAAACTTCTGGGCTCCAGCACCTTACGAAGCTCAACATTCTCCTCTTCATCCTTCCCCTCAGGAACACTCTCGTCGGGAAAGTTGGGGATCGCCAGTGCCACCGTATAGAGTGCCTCTTCCGCCTCTCTTGCCTTCTCCTGGAGTTCCGCCATCACCTCTTTGTTGGCATCCACCTTTGCTTTCAATTCGGCGATATCTTTCCCCTCCTGTTTGTACTGCCCAAAGAGCTTGGACATACTGTTCTGCTCTGCTCTGGCATTCTCATAAGCGGCATTCGCCTCTTTCAGCTGGATAAAAAGGGACTGAAGGTTTTCAAGCGTCTCACCCTCTACACCTTTTTTCTGAAGTCTCGCACTTGCCTCGTCAAAGTTATTCTGGAGATATTTAAGATCGATCATAGATATACCTAATATGTAATTTATCTGAAATTATAGTAGAAAAAGAAGAAAGCTTAGATTAAATAAAGCATTGATCCAAAAGAGAGAAACTCTTTTGGATCAGAAAAAGAAGTATCAATACTCTCTATAGATAGAAGCGTTGGATTTGCTCCACTCTATTGTACACTTAGTATCATCGCCTAGCGTCACATACGTAGAGATAACAACAGTAAATTCCCCATTATGATCAGTAATGATATCGCCAGTTGCAGCACTGTTGATCTCACACTGTGCTGAGCTGCTCACAATACCTGTATGTGATAGCTTCAGACCAACCAATGGTTCAAGCGGTGCGTCAGCACTATTGCTGATACCTACTGAGAGGGTAACATTATGGTCACTCCCATCAATACGTAGAAGTTCGGATGAAGAGTAGTAGTGTCCCCATCTCAGTCCTGCAATTTTAGCGACACCGGTGCGTTCTCCATCATAGGCATTTGCTGCAATCGTCGCAGTGTGGCCAGCCAGGATTGGATCGAATTTTACATCAAACTGCACATTACCGTTCTCATCTGTTATATAACCGCCTGCTTTTGTTACAATATCCGCAACCGCTACACCATAACCGGCAATATATCGATTTTCATTACCGATAACATAACTTAAGTTACTCTCATCAGTGCCGTAATACTCTTCAGTCAGTGCAAGTTCTGTGCCTGACAATACGCTATCCAGTGTCCAGTTTCCAAGGTATGCCGAGTCGTATTTTGATGGATTTGGTACGATAACCAAACGGTCAAGAACAGTAACACCATCCGAAACAAAATCAGCTGTTGCATCTTCGAAGCTATCTAAACTTGGGTCACCTTGTATGATTTCCCCCTGTTCAGTATAAATAGAAGTAATTGGATCAACTTTGGTTCCATTGATCAAAGATGGATGTATTGTCACACCTTCTCTTGCAGGGTTTCCATATTTATCGACTGCATGAATCGTATAGGTATTGACAAACTCACCACTTGGTGTTTCAGATGAGCTTACATAGAAGATGGACATGGCGGTTGCTTCACCGGATAGAACGGTAACCGGCACTGACGCGGAAAGGGTCACGTTGTGATCACCGTTATATACATCCGCCGTCACCTCTATGATCGCTACACCAGAAAGTGTTTTTGTCTCCACTTCGATCGCATTCGTACCCAAGCCTGCATAGGTGGCATTTTGATTACCATTGGAGAATGTAAGGATATTGGTGAAGATACTTGTCAGGTTCACTTCATTGACATATGCATCCGGAATAACATTTCCTGGATTACCCAACTCATGGATCTTCACACTGATCTGATCGGTATTCTCTACAGTGATATACTCCGGTACATCAACAGTGATTTCATAGTTCGTACCCACCGTTTCAGGTGTTCCAAACTTGATATTCAACTCTTTAGTGATGCTTTCAGTTGTCTCTGTTACCGTAATATTTCTTTCTGTCAATCCAGTGAGTAAAGCAGGTGCCGTATAGGTCACTGTAGCTTTTCCGCTTGCATCTGTTGTAACTTGTGTTGTATCAAAGCTTCCGTAGTTTGTATTATTGAAGAATGGCTGTTCAAGTTGTACCGTCGTACTGATACCTACATTCTCCGAGTTGACTGTGACGATCGTGATCTCACGTGTTTCATCCTGTTCAGTCACAGTAAATGAACCTGGCACGACATACATGGTATCTACACCCTCCACGGTCTGTGCATTGTAGGTCACCAAAGTTCTATCCATCACCGTCATGTCATTTTTGTAATAGAAGGTAATATTTGTATCATTGAGACCGCTGATATCATCAGGCGAAATAAACTCAAATGTTGCCATACCACTTTCATTGACAATAACTTCATATTGTGTGATCGTCCCATACATTGGCATCACAAATTCAGCGATCACACTACTGCCGACTGCAGGCTGCCACGGGTTTGCTCCCTCTTTTTTGCTGAGCGCAACACTGATCTGATAGGACTCAGACGTACCTGTGATCGTGATATTGTCCTCCGCAGTAAGATTGTAGTCTGCTACATTGCTGCCAAATCCGATTGCGACATTCGT
>JACXUO010000095.1 GCA_014763885.1 Campylobacterales bacterium | reverse complement strand
CATAGGGGTAAAGATTTGTATGCTATAATGCTAAAAAGTTTAAGAGAAAACCCTCTTTAAATTTGAATAAAAAATCGGGTAAAGTTTACCAGACCCTAATATATAATAGTGAACACCATCAGGCTACTTCTTTGGAGGTGGTGTAGTCCGTGGAGGCGGTGTTACAGAAGTGGTCGAATCTCTTACCTCTGTAACGGCTCTCATATTTTTCTTTCCAAGTTTTGAACTAGCATAGGCAAGTCCCCCTCCGACCAGAAGAATGATCAGTGACGTTATCGGTCGTACACTGAACCATGCTATAGCAATCACCAAAGAGCCAAAAAGAAGTGTGAGGACCGAAGCGATGATCGCACTCACACCGCCTACCAATGAACCGAACATCGGAATCACATTGGCCAATACCGTCAATGGTCCCATAATCAGCATAAAGCCCATGAACATTAAGAAAAGCCCACCTACTCTAACACCCCATGTGATCAGTGTATTGATACTCTGTGCACCCTCCAGCATCTCTTGGGCAGACACTTTACCCCTTTCAATAAAGAGCAGTTGGTTTCCGTTCTCTGCATGAAAAGAGACCAGAGAGTTTATCTCCTGCTTGGCATAGAGAGAGTAGACCCCGCCCGGTGCCTGGCTGTAAGTGATCTTGACATCCCCTACTTTTGGCTCCTGCGGGTTCTCTCCCCTGTAGAGGAATGTCTGATAGTTCTTTACCTCACCGATCGTTGAAGGGAACTTGCCCAGATTCAACTGCTCTGATGCGTTAATCCCGGAGATAACATTGGTCGCAAGATAAAAATCTCCCACATGCGCATCACTGATGAAACTGTCACTGTGGTAAGGGAGTTTAGGATTGATATGTTCCTCCTGTTTTTCAAAACTCTCCGATGCGATCCGTCCTTCTCTCCATCTCTTTTCATAGGTATAGGTCGTGACCCTCTCCGTACCCCCTCCGAGTTTATTCTCTTCACGGGTCTCCTTACGCTCGCTCCACTGATACATCTCCACTTTTCTGGAAAGTACCAGGGCATTCGCATTGATCATAAAGAGTGTATCATGAAGCATTTTCGTCGGTTTGATCTCCCCGTACAGCCACACAGGCCTGCCGTTGTACTCCGGATTATATGCCATGTCGGAAAGCACTACGGTCTTCTCTTTCATCTCAGTCAATGCATCTGCCTGTTTCAGACTTCTTCCCTCATTCCACCATAACAGCACCACAGAACCTACCAGAAGCAGCAGCCCCACAATGATCCCGAAAAATGAATTTCCTATATTCTGTCCGTAACTGACCGTTGTCCGTTTTGTAAAAGTATCCATCTATCCCCCCCCTTAGTTAAACCTGTCGCCCATCACCATATCACCGATCATACCGAATGCCGAACCTTCGCCTTTGTCTGATCCGCCGTATTGCGGAGCTGCTGAGAGCATTCTGCCTGCAAGTCTTGAGAAAGGCAGGGACTGTACCCATACTTTCCCCGGCCCCTGCAAGTTGGCAAAGAAGAACCCCTCACCGCCAAAGAAGGCGGTCTTGATCCCTCCTGCCTGTTCAATGTCAAACTTCACACGGGGTTCCATCGCCACCAGACACCCTGTATCCAGATGCAGTTTTTTCCCTTCTTCCAGCGAGATCTCTTTAAGCATTCCTCCTGCATGGATAAAGGCCATCCCGTCACCTTCAAGTTTCTGCATGATGAACCCCTCACCGCCGAAAAGACCCGTCAATATCTTCTTTTGAAAATAGATCCCGATCGACACCCCTTTGGCTGCACACAGAAAACAGTCTTTCTGACAGATCAAGGTACCACCCATTTGGGAAAGGTCTACCGGGATGATACGTCCTGGGTACGGTGCGGCGAATGCCACCCTGGCTTTATCCTCTCCCTTGTGTGTGAAAACGGTCGTAAAAAGGCTCTCACCGGTCACCAGTCTTTTCCCCGCACCGACAAGCTTGTCAAAAAAGCCTCCCGTATCCTCTTTGGAGCCCGAACTGTCACCAAATACCGTATCCATCACGATAGAGACATCCTTGTACATCATTGCACCCGCTTCGGAGATCGCACTCTCCTCGGGGTCCAGTTCGATCTCCACATACTGGATATCTTCACCAAATATCTCGTAATCAATCTCATCAGCCTTATTGGTCCTCCCCTCGGTCAGGCGCGAAGGAGGTGCAGAAGTGAGAGCTCCGAGGCTATCTTGCGAACCGGTGAGTTCCGTCACCTGTGCAACCGGTTTCCAGTCACTGAATCCCGCTCTCCATGCATAACTTTCCGGGTAACGTTCGATGAATGCTTTTGCCTCATCATTGCCCACCGGACCGGCCTTCTCTCCACTATCTGACTCTAAAAACCACTCTATACTCATCTATTCTCCTTCCTTTTTATTTAATTGTTTATCCTCTCTATGCATATAAGCCTCTATCATTCTGCCATTGATACAATATCCATCTTCAGTTACAGCAGTAAAACTACTCTCCCCATGCAGTCGTTCCAGCTTGATCCATGTTGTATGAATAGTTATTATTTCATGGTTCGCATCCATCTCATAGTCAGTCACAACTTCGCACTTCTCTTGTATACATCTAAGCGCATAATCGCAATTGCCTTCGGTTTTATCTATCAGTACATAGCTTCTGTTAAAGGGAAAGTATCAAAAGTTTGGCAGTATTCTGCCAAGCTTTATTGTGCACAATTGCTAAACGCTTCCCACGTATAGGTCAATACTCTATCTATGATTCCGTCGGTAGAGATATCATTGTTTTGTGTCACTATATTGCCATGGCTATCATATATATAACTAAAAGTATCAACCTGATCGACAATGCCGTCCATATCCAGATCGATTCCTTCTGTCAGGCTATTGTTATGTGAATCATACGTATATATATAGACAACATTTGGATGTCCATCCGCATCAGAGTCATAGCTTTCAGTCAGTCTGTTGTTGTTTGCATCATAGGTGTATGTGCGGATGTCATCCCAAATCCTATCCCCATCCTCATCGACATGTTCAGTGAGGATATTTCCATTTTCGTCATATGTATATTCTTCAACTTCATCGGTATTTCCATCCGCATCGTTGTCATAAACACGGCTCAACATGTTGTTGTTTGCATCATAGGTATATGTCATGATCGATTCAGGGGTTCCATCCGCATCAGTATCATGACTTTCCGTTAGCACATTGTTGTTTGCATCATAGGTATATGTGATGATCCAATCAGAGGTTCCATTTGCATCCGTATCATTACTTTGCGCCAACACGTTGTTGTTTTCATCATAGGTAAACGTTGGTTTGCATCATAGGTATATGTTTCGACACGATCCGGTACATTGTCGCCGTTTTGATCGTCACTAAGGGATGTCATTTTATAGCATACCTCTGTATCGCTGCTTCCGCCGCCGCATCCCGTGATCAGCAATGATGCCGTGATGAAAGACAGACCCATCATATATTGTGTTTTCATTTATTCTCCTTTTGTTTGTTTAAGATTTTATTTGCAGTATTATGCACAGCGTTTTGCTGCTGTTTTGAAAGATAATCCTCTATCCGCATGCCAGTCATACAGTAGCCGTCCATCTGATTGTTTGCACCTCCATACTGATCTTCTCCGCGCAGACGCTCCCGCTTGATCCACTCTGTTCGGATCGATGTGATGGCTCCGGTTCCATTCGCATCGGTTTCAAATGAGGTGACCACTTCACATTGCTCTTTTTCGCATTTCAATACATACTCACAATTGCCTTCTTTTGTTTTATCTATCAACACATAACCTCTGTTGTTTCCTTGTAGAAACCGGGCGTTGACCCAAGCCGATGAAGCTGCTTTTTCAGT
Organism: Campylobacterales bacterium; assembly: GCA_014763885.1. Lineage (GTDB taxonomy): Bacteria > Campylobacterota > Campylobacteria > Campylobacterales > Sulfurovaceae > Sulfurovum. The sequence goes on along the minus strand of JACXUO010000095.1, from coordinate 2,900 downwards.
CTCTCCAAAACCTTCATAAACATGTTGAGCCAGATGATATACTTTGCACCAGACCGAGGTTTCGATCTTTTGGCATGTTTCAACACCGACATAAGCATCAATAGGCAATGAAGCGACTTTTTTTGACCGGTAGTCCGGGGTTTCTCTGACGTTTAGCGTATCATTTTGGGCGATGCCGATCACTCGTCCAAAGAGGGGAGGATAGGATGGATCGATAGTATAGCTATCACTATAGAGCACAGAAATAAAAAGAACTATCCAACTACTCAAGCGTATGATCATCTTAGTGCTTTCCCTCTAGCCATGCAGGGCTGAAAAGAGTCGGATCAATCGTACTGTTGGTATCTATTTTTACTGCGACCGTCTCATTATTGAGATCATAGCGTTCGGTGCCACTGTTATTGGTTGAGTAGTTTAGTTCTTTTAGTTTCAACCCTTTCCACAAAAAGAGATCTGCGTTGATCCCATTTACATAAGTATGCGTTGCATTACCAGCTATCAGGGCTTCGCCGCCATCTGTCATTTGCGGATACAATACGCCAAAACATCCTCTATCGTCAAGCTTAGAGGCCATTGGTTCACATAGTTTCCGTTCGTACCAATCGTCGCGGCTTACTTTGTTTTTGCTTACCTTATAGTAGTACCGCGCATTATCTTTCCATAGCATCTCATACTCTTTTTTAGGTTCGGGAAGCGTCTCGTTAAGCCCGGTCGATACCCTCCATGCCTCTTCATAAGCGATATCGCCATAGTTGTCCCAGTAGTAGGTAGTGCGCATAGCGGTGTAAGGGATGACTTCTCTTACGAACTCTTCTGTCCCGTTAGTGATTTTGATGTTGTTTTTGACTATGAATTTTTTATGCTCATACACGATCTTTCCGGACTTCACCTTGTACTGGTGAAATGGCTGGGCACTCAGTGTACCAATGAGTGTGCTGAGTATGAGTATCGTTTTTACAGTAGTTTTCATGATTATCCTTTCTTTTCCTGGTGTGCCGTTATTTATCGCTGTAAGCAGGTATCGGTGTGAAATAGTAGACTACCCCGCACTCACCAGTGAGAGAAAAACCTGTTCTCAATGCCGGTGTCTTGAATCGTGCCATATGCTCTTTAAACTCCTTCAAGGAAACACCACCCTGGTCATCATATTGACAATCTATAATGGGTTCACCGGTAACTTGATGCATACCACGCGCAGACAAATACACTCTGTCCATAAACTTTACTTCATCCCCACCATACATACGATAATATGCTTTACCAACCGACGTTTGATCTGTTTCCATAAAATCTTTATGTTTCAACTTGCAGGCTTTCCACATTTTGCTTGACATATTAGGTTCATTATTCGGATCTGGAGTATATATCAATACATTGTTAAAACGTGCATAGGCATCTACTTCAGATGTTTGCCAATCTTCTAATCCTGCAGCAAAACATCTATTTGAATTGTGTGTCCCTGTTTGTTTGAAGATAACTTCCCATAGGTAAGGACATCCTTCTTTGCAGTTCTGCTTCATCTTCTGCTCTATCTTTTGGATCAGCGCTTCTTCGCTCTTTGCGAAGTAGGTTGAAAATATTTTGTGATAGACATCCAAACAGATACAGTCTGCATCATCGTTTACCAATAGTTCCATGACCACTGCCGAGAGTTTTGTCTCAACGGCGTCCATCACGCCTATATTTGCTGCTTTCAGACGATTATTGAAAAATCGTTTATCTGCATTCTTCATAAAATCCTCAAATGCTTTGGCACATTTCACATATCTGGGTGTCTCAACCGGATCGCATTCCATGGCAAAAATGAGATTCCAGCTTTCAAAAGCACTTTGCATTTTTGATTTGGCGATATCATCAAGGTCATACTTGATATTCAGAAAGATCCCTTGTTGTGAGTCCACGAAGTAGCCGCCGTATCCTTGCAAAATATCATCGATATGTAAAACGGTGTACCGATGGCATTGATAAGATCTTCAAATGCCATACTCATACACTTATTGGAAATATAGTCTACATTTATAGTTTCCCAATATTTTTTACTATTTGACAATGCCTCTAAAATAAGATGAAATGTATTCTCGTATGCTGCTTTTTTTTGCATTTTGATCCTCCATCCTCTCTATTTTCCCCAACAGACTGTTTATCGAGTCCCACTCCATCTCATCAAAACGTTTGTTTATGTTCCATCCGTTGATCCTTGCCTGTATGTCCTCTGTAAGCCTGGTTTGTGATATATTATCCGGACTACTGCCATACACAGGAACAAATAGGAGTAGAGTTATGATCGTAACGACCAGTGTCAAAAGTTTTTTGTGCACTTTCCCCTCCTTGTGCGATTACATCATGCACTGTTCCAGCGCATTCATCGACTGCGCTTTTTTCACGCATGGTATGGTGACATCAAGATACTGGTCGATCTCTTTGAGCGTCTGTTTTTTGGTTTGTGGCGACCAGTCAGCAAGCGGATCGTCCTCCTCTGTATCACCGAACTTTTTCTGACACTGTTGTGCTTCTTTCAGGCTGTCTGCATCTTCCAGACAGGTTCTTGTCTCACGTATATTTGACTCTTCACTGAGCATTTGCTGTTTTGCCATCGGTAACATGCCCTGTTGCATCGCTTCCATTTGTGAAGCACTGGGGGTTTGACCCTTCTGTACTCCCGCATTTGCCATAGCGCCCATCATGGCAGCCATCTGTGCCTGCGCCTGCTGCGCGTCTTTTTGTGCTCTGTGATCCATCTTTTCAAGTCCGCTTTTGTCTATGGATGCTCCCATTTCATCGCGAATAGGGAAATCCGGCAGTTTGAAGTCATCTTCATCCACAGAGATGTCAAACTCGGCTTCTGTTGCGATCTCAACATTTTTCATCCCCATCATGTTGGATTCTATTTTGAGAGTAAC
>JACXUO010000024.1 GCA_014763885.1 Campylobacterales bacterium | reverse complement strand
GCAAGCATCAGCCAGGAGTGGGTCATGTTATTGCCGTCTCCCACATAGGCGACCACCGGGTTCTCTTTGCCAAACTCAAGCATCGTCAGGTAGTCTGTCATGAGCTGTACCGGGTGGTAGTCATCTGTAAGTCCGTTGATCACCGGTACTTTGGAGTATTTTGCAAACTCTTCAAGTTTAGTGTGCTCAAAGGTACGTATCATCACCATATCGACCATACGGGAGATGACACGTGCCGTGTCCTTCATCGGTTCTCCGCGGCCCAGCTGGATATCGTTGGAGGAGAGGAAAAGACCTATACCGCCAAGCTGGTAGATCCCTGTCTCAAAACTTACCCTGGTACGTGTCGAGCTCTTCTCAAAGATCATTCCCAGTGTCTGGTGTTCCATGTACGGTACAAACTTGCGCTGCTTGGTCTGAGCTTTGATCTTTTGTGCCAGCGCGATCATCTCCAGCAGCTCTTCTTTGCTAAAGTCTGCCAGTGTCAAAAAGTGTCTCATCGGACTTCCCTTCCTTAGTTAGGTACATTAAATTTTAAAAGGAAATATTCTACCATAAATGGGTTGAAAGTAGAAGAGGAGTGTAGTATTTGGGCCCATGGCCCAAAGGGAGCGCTACTTTTGGAGCAGAAGCGCCGCCTCTTTGGCATGGTAGGTAATAATGATATCTGCTCCCGCACGTTTGAATCCAAGCAGCGTTTCCATCATCACTTTGTCATAGTCTATCACGCCTGCTTTGGCTGCCATCTTGAGCATGGAGTACTCCCCGGATACGTTGTAGACTGCCAACGGAAGCGAGGTATTGTTCTTGATATCTCTGACTATATCAAGATAGGCGAGGGCAGGTTTGACCATCAGGATATCTGCTCCCTCTTTTTCATCCTCTACACTCTCGAGGATTGCCTCGTTGCGGTTGGCAGGGTTCATCTGGTAGCTTCTTCTGTCACCAAAGCTTGGGCTGCTCTCTGCTACATCTCTAAATGGTCCATAGTATGCTGAAGCAAACTTCGTTGAGTAGCTCATCACCGGAAGGTTTTCAAATCCTGCACCATCCAATCCTTCCCGTATCGCAGTGATCATCCCGTCCATCATGCCGCTCGGAGCGATCATATCCGCACCCGCTTTGGCATGGATCACCGCCTGTTTTGCAAGGTTCCCGAGCGTGATATCGTTGTCCACGGTTTCAAGTACAGGGTCCAGTACCCCACAGTGCCCGTGGTCGGTATATTCACAGAAACAGAGGTCAGTGACCACAAACATATCAGGGTGTGCAGCCTTCACAGCCCTGACAGTTTCTGCGATGATTCCGTGTTCGCAGAGTGCATCGCTTCCCACCGAGTCTTTTACCTTTGGGATACCGAAGAGGATGATCGCGTAGATCCCGAGTTTTTTCAGCGCGTCACACTCCTTGATGATTTCATCGATACTCATCTGGTATACGCCCGGCATGGAGGCTACTTCCTCTTTGATCCCTTCACCGCTTTTTGCGAAAAGGGGATAGATAAAGTCATTGACACTCAGGTGTGTCTCCTGCAGGAGGTCTCTCAGGACCGGGTTGATTCTTTTTCTGCGAAAACGTGCAAACATATTAAGACAGCCTTTTATAATTTATATATAACACAAATATTCTACTATAAAGCCGATAAAAATCTACAAAAAATCTAATTTCTAATTTCTAATCTCTAATTTTTCAGTATAATCTCCCGCATGAAAGCAGTAGAACAATCAGAAACGGCCATCTTACCAACCAAATACGGTACTTTCAATATCCAAGCCTTTAAAGACGATCTGGGGAAAGAACACCTGGCGATCTATACCGATAATCTTTCTGAGGCACCGATCGTTCGTGTACACTCGGAGTGTCTGACCGGTGATGCGCTGGGTTCGCTCAAGTGTGACTGCGGCGAACAACTCCATGCGGCGATGAAACTGATTGCAAAAGAGGGCGGGATGATCATCTATCACCGCCAGGAAGGTCGCAACATCGGACTGCTCAACAAGGTCAATGCCTATGCGCTGCAGGACCAGGGGTTTGATACCGTTGCGGCGAACCATCAGCTGGGTTTTCAGGCGGATGAGCGAACCTATGATATCGTCGAGTTCATCCTGAACCATTTCGGGATCAAAAAGCTCAGGTTGCTGACGAACAATCCAAAGAAGATCGAAAGCTTGAAAAACATCGAGATCATCGAGCGTATCCCGATCCAGATCGCTTCAAACCCTCACAACGAGGGGTATCTCAAGACGAAAAAAGAGCAGATGGGGCATCTGCTCTAGTCTGGTCTGCAAAATCGACAATAGAGATCAGATGAGAGAATAAGTAAAGAAAAAAAGAGGAAAAAGCAGTTTGAAGTTGGCAGAGTATTTGAAAAAAGAATCGATCGGACTGGACGATACTGCGATCCGAAAACTGGAAGCGTTCAGTGTGCTGTTGCATGAGTGGAACCAGATCCACAACCTTACAGGTGCAAAGACGATCGAAAAGATCTATGAGAACATCATCGACTCCCTCTATCCTCTCACCTTTATCAAAATACCCAAAACACTGCTGGATGTAGGGACCGGAGCGGGATTCCCGGGGCTTATACTCGGCATCGTTCTGCCGCAGACTGAAGTGGTGTTGGCAGAACCGCTCAAGAAAAGAGTCTCCTTTCTGAAGTATGCCTGTATCGACCTTGGGCTGGATAATGTGAAGGTAGAGGGCAAAAGGGTAGAAGAGATGGAGCATGAACCTTTTGAGATGATCAGCTCGCGGGCGGTGACCGATACGAAGTTTCTGCTTGCGTTGACGAAGGATGTCAGTGATGCCCATACCTCCTATCTCTTTTACAAAGGGAGCCGCGTCTTTGATGAGGTGGGGGCGGTGCAACATCAGTTAAGTTATGATATAGTACAGAAAAATCAAAGAAATTATTTGTATATCAAGGCTGATCAGTGATCTTAAAAATCATTATTTTTGCAGTGGTCGCACTGCTGATCTATAAGTTCTTTGGAGGTAAACTGCCTGCTTTCGGGAGCAAAACCCCTGAAGAAAAAAAGATTGATGAGGATACTCTTGTCGAGTGTGAGACCTGTCATACTTTTGTGACGCTCAAAGAGAGCATCCTTATCAACGGAAAATACTACTGCTCACAAGAGTGTGCAGAGAAAAGATAGTGCCCAAGCAAAGGCTTTTGGCTCCGTCCGCCGGAGAGAGAGCCGACCACATCAAAGAAGGAGATACGATATGATAGTTATAGGACATCCATGGATAGAGAGCCCAAAGTTCTGCAAAGTCTTTTCAGAAGAGGATATCAAAGAGAGTGTCCCTGATACTATAGTGTTGTTGGAACCTTTGGCCGACTCACATAAGCTTGCAGCCTACTGCCAGAAAAACGATATCGCCTATGCAGTACCTGTCAATAAACTCAAAGAAGCGATCTTTGCCAATGCACTCGGGGCAAGCTATATCATCTGTGAAGAGGATGATGCAATGATGATCCAGCCTATCGCCCAGGAGTATCTTTTTGATACCCGTATACTGGTACTTATTCATGAAGAGAAAGAGATGACAAAGATCGCCAGATCACTGATCGACGGTGTGATCTTTGCCGAGGCGATCATCTAAGTACGAAAAGTGTTTCACTCTTTTAAAATTACGAATACACTGATACTTCTCAATATTGTTGCCTATATCGCCACTGCACTCTTCAGCGCGAACCTGGCTGAGATAGATACCCGGGTGCTTGTCGCATTCGGGGCACTCTACGGGCCGCTGGTCTTTGTCTATGATGAGTGGTGGCGCCTGCTGAGCGCGATGTTCCTGCATGGGGGCATGACGCACCTTCTGATGAATATGTTCTCACTCTATATTGTCGGGCGTCCGACCGAGATCTATTTTGAAAAACGGGCATTCCTTGCAATCTACTTTTTTTCCGGACTGATCGGTGCAGTCGCGTCATTGGCCATGCATCCCCAGAGCGTGGGGGTCGGCGCATCAGGAGCGATATTTGGACTTTTCGGTGCTTTGGCCGGGTTTTTTCTTGTCCACCGGGAGAGGATCGGTGCGCAGAGCAAGCTCTTTATGAAGAACTTTGGTGTGATCATCGCGCTGAATGTATTGCTTGGCCTCTCCATTCCCTCTATCGATATGAGTGCCCATATCGGTGGCCTTGTGGCAGGCGTGATCGGCGGAATGATGCTTTCGTACAACCCCAGGTGGCTGCTCTTCTACAGTGTTGCTATGGCGGTTATCTTATTGAGTACACTTTTTTATCTTCAGGGAACAGATGCTTCGGTACTTTAGTTATTTGATTGCAAGCCTTTTTTTTATAGGGTGCAGTGCCACCCCTTCTGCTCCTGCACCCTCGAATGTGAAGCATTTGGGCCATAATCTGAAGGCTCTGGATGCAAAGATTCCCGGAGAGGAGGCTGATTTTCTGGCATGGGATATTCATCATAAGGTAGAGGAACTAGCCGAGAGGTTTGAACTGGTCTCCCCTCCGCAGTTCCATAATTTCCTGGTCAATGTAGGAGTGAGAGAAAAGGGGCTTTGCTACCACTTCTCGGATGCGCTCTATATTCATTTGAAGTCCCAGGGGTATGAACACTTTGATTTTCATCTTGTGGGTGCCAATATCGGGGAGTACTGGAGTGAGCACAATGCACTGGTGGTTGTAGCAAAAGGGTGTAGCAGTGAAAAGTGTATACTGAACAACGGGATTCTGATCGATGCATGGAGAGATTCAGGGGAAGTTTATTATTCCAGGGTGAGTGAGGATAAATCTTATCACTGGAAGCATAGAAGCGAGAGATGCAAAACTGTTTTATGAGAAGGAGCGTCGAAGATGAATGATGATGAACGTGCGATGATGCTGCTGGAAAAGTCCATCTATGAAGCCAAAAGGATCTTGGAAGAAGAGCATATCTTCAGGCCCTTTGCGATGATCCTTGACCAGAATGGCACGATAGTGCGAATGGAAAACGAGATAGAGGATATGCAGGCCTCCTATATTGCACTGCATGAGGAGATCATGGCTGATGTACAGAGGAGAGAAGCAGCAGATATCATTGTACTGCTTACCAACGCTTCGATGCCCGAACAGCTTGCCGAAGAAGGGGTAGAGAGCAGTATCAGGGTACACCTTGAAGAGCGTTCACAGCAGCACAAAGCGATCCCCAGCCGTTATATCTATGTTCCTTACCAGCTGCAGCGGCTTGCGGGAGAGGAGAAAGTAGAAGCCAGGCTTTTCCACCCCCGGGCTGTGAGTTTCCCCGCAGAGTTTTTCGGTAAAAGCGAATAAAACTGTTTCACGTTTGGTTCGCGCCAAAGAGATTGTATATCAGTACTATCCATGATATGTCTCGGATGAGAGACGCTTTCCCCTCCCTTATTTTTTCTGATTAAATATCAAATATGAGACTATGGGAAGCGGTGATACCCAGAGGTTGGTAGTGACATATACGGAGATCCCCAAATGTGCACTGTATCTATTGGGTCTGTGTGTGACAAATGGCGGGAATTTTACATTCCAGACAGTATTGTATAAAAACGGAGATATTCGATTTCGTTATCCGGTCAGATCAAATCCAAGTAATGATGCGGATGGCTCTAGTGCTACTATAGGTGTACAGGAGAATACGACCAACTATGATCAATATTCATACAATTTCAGCTCTATAGATCAGCCATTTGATATCCTCTATTCATATACCCCCTCTATCTCTGTTTCTAAAACTTCCTGTGTGGTCAATGATCAGGTAAACGGCACAACCAATCCAAAACGCATCCCGGGCAGTACCATACGATACGCTATACAGGTAATCAACAGCACATACGGGACAGCCTCGAATGTATTTGCAACGGATACGGTTGATAGCAGCGCATTTGATACCAGTACAATCAAATATCTCCAGATACAAAACGGGATATGTAATTGCACTGGTGTGAGCAGTGCTAATAACAACGGCAGCGGCGGTTCGGATGACGCAGAGAATCCGGTGATCCTGGACTATGGGAGTCTGACCGGTGTAGTGAACGGTATTCCTGTGCAAAAATGCGGTTACTTTGAGGTGGATATCAAGTAGTTTGAATGTTTATAGGACGGTGAGAGAACTTATGTTTATTTGGAAGCGGAGGTTTTATTGTTGTGTATCCTGTAGATAACCCGATTGAAAAGCGGGATATTTTGAAGTTTTCACGCAAAAAATCATTGATAACGCTGAAAAGAACAACTTTTTAATGCTTAAAAAATAGTTGTGGGACTGCCCGTAGGAAATGCCCTTGGGGTGAAAGTCTCCACTTCCGTGAGTTCCTTCACATTCTTTCGGGCTAAAACGGCAGATAGACCTTGTCGATCAGCTCTTCATATTCGCTTCGGGCATCCGAGTCTATCGTGATCCCCCCGCCGCTTTTGTAAAAGAGCTGCTCCCCCTCTTTGTCGATGAAACGTATCATGACGCTTGAGCGGAAACTCTCTCCGTCAAAGACGCCAAAGATACCCGTATAGAAACCTCGCTCATAGTTCTCCGTACGCCTGATGATATCGACCGTGCTTTTTTTCGGTGTACCCGAGATGGAACCGGCAGGCAGGATCTGCTCCAGCAGGCTGCCCAGATGTTCCCTCCAGTTCTCCGGGAGTCTGGCAGTGATTTTGGAGCTGACCTGAAGCAGCTCTTTGTCGCCGGCTTTGATCCTGTCGATATAACGGAACTTTTCTACTTGTACCTCTTCTCCTATGATCCCAAGATCATTGCGCATCAGATCGACGATCATCACATGTTCCGCCATCTCTTTTTGGTCTGAGAGGATCGTCTCTTCCGCATTGGGACGATTGGCATCGATCGTGCCCTTCATCGGGTAGGTTGCGATGGTGTTCTCCTCTATCTCGACAAAACGTTCGGGGGAGAAGCAGATGAACTGGTCTTTAAAGTAGAGTTTGTATTTTGCTCTGGCATAGGTAAAGATCTCTTTGAGACTAAGGTCTGTTTCGATAGGGGTTCTGAAGGTAAGGTTGAGCAGATAGGTGTTGCCTGAGCGTATCTCTTCGAGTACTTTCTCAAGGGTTTTTTTATAGGTGCCAAAATCGACAGGGGTTTTGGAAAAGGTAAAATCCTTGGTACGTTTTTCTGCGGGATAGTTTCGCCACCCTTCCAGTTTGTAGTAAATGTCCTTGTCCAGTTTATCAAGGGGCTGTGCGAAGATCTTTGTTTTGTCGTAGGAGATGATGGTGAGAAAGGGAATTTTCGCTTTAGAAAGTTTGTTTATTTGAGTAAAACCATCTTCCTTATTAAGCCACATTCTCTCTTTACCTTAGTGCTATTCTTTACTTTTTTTAGAAAAAAGTAAGCAAAAAAGCGTCGACCCTCTCGAATCGCTCATACTATTTGCTAATGCGCAAACAGTATTGATCTTACAAGGTCGTTCGAGTCGACACCTCTTTTGATTAATATATTTTCAACTTTGTTGAAAAAAAGTCTCACTGCTCAACACTCAGCACTCAATGCTCTACTTATGCATCCAGCATAAGGAGTTTCAGTACGGCCATACGTACATAGACACCGTTTTTGACCTGCTCCAGGACTTTGCATCTCGGGTCTTCCAGCATCTCATCGCTGATATCGATGTTTCTCATGACCGGTCCCGGGTGAAGCAGGAGGATATTTCTGTCACCCAGACGCTCTTTTGTGATACAGTAGTGTTTCGCATACTCCTCGTAGTCCTCAAAGATCGGTGTCGCATGGCGCTCCAGCTGTGCACGGAGGCTCATGATCACATCGACCTTGTCTATCACCTCTTCGAGTTTCTCGTACTGGGGAAGGTCGCTTTCGGGCATGAAGGGTTTTGGCGCAACCAATACAACATTCATCCCCATTCTTGTTAAAAGACGGATACCGGAGCTTGCGACACGTGAACTGACAATATCACCTACGATCGCAACGGTTTTCCCCTCAATCTCTCCGTCAAAGTGCTCTATCATTGTGAAGAGATCAAGCAGTGCCTGAGTAGGGTGGGCATGGTTCCCGGCTCCTGCGTTGATCACAGAGCTGAGCTCCATATCTGCCAGCTGTTTGGGCACCTCATTCTCAGAGTGGCGGATGATGATGCCGTCGGGTTCCATCGCACAGAGATTGGCAAAGGTGTCTTCGAGTGTTTCACCCTTTTTTGTCGATGAACGTGAGGGATCAAGGTGTACCACCGCCGCACCAAGTCTTTTTGCCGCGACTTCAAATGAGCTTCTTGTTCTTGTCGAGTTTTCGAAAAAGAGCGTGATAAGCAGCTTGTCTCTCAGAAGCTGGATAGGTTTTTGGTATTTGAAGTTTTTGGCATCCCGCAGCAGCTCTTTTATCTGTTGGTCAGTGAGGTCATAAGTATCTACGAGATGTTGCATAAACGTCCTTTGTTTTAATTTGACATTATAGCAAAGGGGTGGTAAAAATGGGTTTTGAATAATTGTTTTAACGCAATCGGTTTACAAACGCTTCAAGATTTTTTTCCACGCTCCACCACCCAGGAAACACCGCATCATAGTAAGGCTGTGTCACCTCTGCAAAACTTTCCCTGTCTTCGTATAGATTCACACACCAGTCAAAGTCGATATCTCTTGAGTGAAGTACTTCCAGTGAGAGGAGGGTATCGTTGATACACCCCAGACGGCTTGGGGTAACAAGAAGCAGAGGTGCATTGAGGTCTTTGGCCAGGTCTATCATCTTATAAGTTTGAGTGATGGGTACCATCAGTCCGCCTGCACCTTCGACGAGTAAAAGATCGCAACGTTTGGAAAGTTCGTTATATTTGTCAAAGATCTTTTCGAGCTCTATCTCCTGCTTGATATCAGCACAGTAGGGGGCAGCAGGCAGAGCAAAGGTATACGCGGTGATATCTTTTGGGGTAAGGTCTGCAAAATCAGGGTTGCATTTTTGACACGCTTCAAGGAGTGCTTTGGCATCTAGCGGTTCATCTTTTACACCGGTTTCGATCGGTTTGAAGGCACCCACTCTGATCCCTTTTTTTGCGAAGGCTTCGATCAGTTTGAGTGTGGTGTGCGTTTTTCCTACATGGGTGCCTGTTGCGGTGATAAAGAGTGAGGGCATTTGCATTTCCTAAGTTTTTGTGTATAATATTTAAGCTATAAACGTCATTCCGCAACCTGGCGAGAACCTTGTGTTTTCGAAAATCTCTGAGCCCATGAAGGCGCCCGGTATGACGGTAATTTATAGATCAACTTACAGGAATTTTAACATACTATGCCAAAGATAGAAGAAGAGATAGAGACCAGTTTGGAGCTCGAAGAGCCCAGGATGTTCAGAGTACTGCTGCACAACGATGACTATACGAGTATGGACTTTGTCGTGGATGTACTGATGAGCATCTTTCACAAAAATGCCATGGAGGCAGAGAAGATCATGATCGAAATCCATGAAAAGGGTATCGGCGTGTGTGGTGTCTATAGCTTTGAGATCGCGCAGACGAAAGCCGAGCAGGTCAGACAGAAGGCGAAACAGAATGAGTTTCCGCTGCTCGCCACAATAGAAGAGGATAGTTAATTATGATAAGTATGGCATTGAATGATGTATTTAAGCATGCAGTTGCCTATGCCAAAGAGAACAGACATGAGTATCTGACGGTAGAACATGTCTTTTTGGCGATCGTGAGAAGCAAAGAGGGGAAAGAGATATTCTCGGCACTTATGGCCAACCCCGCGGCACTTGAAAAAGGGATCCTGGAGCATATCAGCAAGACGATCCCTACACTGGAGTATCAGGTGGAGCCTTTTGAGACGGTAGCGCTTTCAAGGACCATCAATGATATGATGACGCATATCCACTCCTCTGGCCGTAGTGAGGCAAGTGTGGGGGATATGATCGCTGCGATCTTTATGCAGGAGCACTCCTATGCGGTCTACCTGATGAAAAAAGAGGAGATCGCACGTGTCGATGTACTCGAGGTGATCTCGCACAGAGAGCCTGAAAACAAGACCCAGAAAGGCAAAGAGAAAGAGGGAGATTCTCTGCTTAGCGAGTTTACGACAGAGCTTGTGGAGTTTGCAAAGAGCGGCAAGATCGATCCGGTGATCGGGCGTGAGAATGAAATCGCCAGGGTGATGCAGACACTCTGCCGCCGCAAGAAGAACAACCCGCTGCTTGTGGGAGAACCCGGTGTCGGTAAAACCGCGATCGCCGAAGGGCTGGCACTGAAGATCAGCGAGGGCGAAGTGCCGGATGTGATCAAAGATGCCAAGGTCTATGCGCTGGATATGGGAGCCCTGGTTTCGGGGACAAAGTATCGGGGTGACTTTGAGAAGCGTCTGAAGGGGATCATCGCTGAACTCACCGAGGAGAAGAACGCGATACTTTTTGTCGATGAGATCCATACGATGGTGGGAGCAGGTGCCACCAGTGGGGGAAGCATGGATGCAAGCAACCTACTCAAACCAGCACTTGCCAGGGGCGACCTGAAGTGTATTGGTGCAACAACCTATGCAGAGTACAGAAACTTCTTTGACAAAGACAAGGCACTCAGCCGCAGGTTTGCCAAGATCGATGTGGAGGAGCCAAGCATCGAAGATACCTTTACGATCCTGAAAGGGGTGCAGCACAAGTATGAAGATTACCACAGGATCAGCTTCTCCGATGCGGCACTGCGTACGGCGATCGATCTTTCGGTGAAGTATCTGCATGACAGGTTCCTCCCTGACAAGGCGATGGATATCATCGATGAGGTGGGAGCGCACTTTATGCTGCAGGGGCTTGAGAATGTCAAAGTGAAGCCCAAAGATATCGAAGAGAGTGTGGCAAGAAGTCTGAAGCTTCCTTCTACCGTGGTCGGCACAGACGATACGCGCAAGCTTCAAACGCTTGAGTCTGATCTCAAAGAGAAGATCATCGGACAGGATCAGGCGATCGAAGCAGTCAGCCGTGCGATCAAACGCTCCTATGCAGGGCTCAATGCGCCCAACAGACCGATAGGATCATTCCTCTTTGTGGGTCCGACAGGTGTCGGTAAAACGGCATTGGCGACGCAGCTTGCAGAAACGATGCATGTACACTTCGAGCGTCTGGATATGAGTGAGTATATGGAGCCGCATACGATCAGCAGACTGGTCGGTGCACCTCCTGGATATGTGGGGTATGAGCAGGGGGGACTCTTGACCGAGATGATCAAAAAACATCCGCATACGGTGCTTCTGCTTGACGAGATCGAAAAGGCGCACCCTGATATCATGAATATCCTCCTTCAGGTGATGGACGGTGCGAAGCTGACGGATAACAACGGCGTGGTCAGCGACTTTAAAAACGTGATCCTGATCATGACCTCCAACATCGGTACAAAAGAGCCCAATGTGATGGGCTTTACGAAAGATACGACGATGAAGACCGACAAGGCACTGGCGGCATTCTTCTCTCCGGAGTTCAGGAACCGTTTGAGCGCTACAATTGAGTTTAAGCCGCTGAAGATGGATGCACTGGTACAGATCGTAGATATCGAGGCGGATAAGCTCAATGATCTGCTGAAAGCGAAAAAAGTGAAAGTCAAACTGACCGGAAAGGCGAAAGAGTACCTGGCAGAAGAGGGATATGACGAGCGGTACGGTGCAAGGCACATTGCCCGTGTGATCGATGAGAAGGTCAAAGAGGCATTGACGGATGAGATACTCTTCGGCAGGCTCAAAAAAGGCGGGAAGGTGAAGGTGGACTTCAAAGAGGGGCAATTGCAGTTTGAATATGAGGAGCGGTGATTGTCATCGATATTTGACGAAGACTACTTTGTGCCGCCGCTGAGGGCGGCCCACTTCCCCAATCCCAGATTTGCCTCTGATGAGGGATTGCTGGCCTATGGCGGTGATCTCTCCTCCCATACGCTTCTGACAGCCTACCGCAAAGGGATCTTCCCGTGGTACAGCCCCGGGGATCCGATACTCTGGTGGTCGCCCAATCCCAGACTGCTTCTTTACCCTGAAAAATTTTATGTGAGAAAATCTTTCCGCCGGGTATTGCGATCGGGCAGGTTCACGGTGAAGTTTGACCATCACTTTGAAAAGGTGATACGCTACTGTGCCACAGTACCCAGGGAAGGTCAGCATGGATCATGGATCGTACCCGAACTGATAGAGGCATTTATTTGTCTGTATGACGAGGGGTTCGCGCACAGTGTAGAGGTCTATCAGGAGGGGATTCTGGTCGGCGGGCTCTACGGCATTGCTATGGGCAAGGCCTTTTTTGGGGAATCGATGTTCTCTCTGGTCAAGGACGCTTCAAAAGTGGCATTCAAGGCCCTTAGCGATGTTTTAGCTGCAAAAGGCTATGATTTTATAGACTGTCAGATGCCGACAGATCATATGATCGGTCTCGGTGCGGAGGTGGTTGCAAGGGATATATTCCTCGATGCCCTTGCACAGACGCTGCAAAAACCAAGTGATCTGGGAAGCTGGCATGATTTCGAATGGACATATGAAAAATACAACCAAGAATAAGGATAGAGTGAAATGGTAGATAGAGAGTTAGGGTTTTCGTTGTGGCTGGATTTTATCGAGAGAGATTTTTTGCAAAATGAGTTTGCATCCCTGATAGAAAAAGGGATTATCAACGGGGCGACAAGCAACCCGGCGATCTTTGCTTCAGCGATCACCTCTTCCCCTGCATATAAAGAACAGCTGGAGTCTTTGGCAGACAAGAGTGCCAAAGAGAAGTATGAAGCGTTGGCGATCCATGATATCAAAACGGCGGCACAGGCACTGAGAGGCAACTATGAGGAGGGGAATGACGGATATATCTCTATCGAGGTTGACCCGTTCCTCTCTAACGATACTGCCGGAACGGTAGAAGAGGGGAAAAGACTCTTTGAAGCGATCGGTGAGCCGAATGTGATGGTCAAAGTACCGGCTACAGAGGCAGGATATGCAGCGATGAAGGAGCTTCTCAGTCTGGGTATTTCGGTCAATGCCACACTGATCTTCTCTCCCCAGCAGGCACTGAAATGTGTGGAGGCGATGAAAGAAGGGATCGCTGCAAGCCAGGCAAAAGTAGATGCGGTCATCTCTGTATTTGTCAGCCGCTTTGACAGAATGCTTGATGAGAAACTGAAAGAAGCAGGCGTGGATGCTGCCAAAGTAGGGAACTACAATGCAGCGAAGATCTATGCGCTGATCGAGTCACACAAGACGCCTCAGATCAGAACCCTCTTTGCAAGTACAGGTGTCAAGGGGGATGACCTTCCCGCTGACTACTACATCAGAGAACTATTGGCTTCAAGATCAGTCAATACTGCACCGCTTGCTACGATCGAGCACTATATCAAAGAGAGTGCTACACCGGCTAAACTGCCGCTTGATATGGCACATATCGATGCGCATTTTGATGCGGTTGAACAAGCAGGGGTCAAGATGGAAGAGGTCTATGAGACATTGCTTTCAGAGGGGCTCATGGCATTTGAAAAGGCATTTGAAGAGATGCTCGAAAGTATCAGGTAATTCCGGGAAGGCAGGAGCATCAGGATGGAAGAAAAACTCAAACTCTATTTAAGAACGATGATCAGTAACGGGGGCTCTGACCTTCACATTAAATCGGGTGCTATCACAAGAGTACGTTTGAACGGACAGTTGAAACTGATGGGTAAAGAGGAGCTGAGTGCGGAGAATGTTGACGCCATCGTAAAGTCGATCACTACCACTGAACAGTATCAGAAGCTTAAGATCGATAAGAACCTTGACTTTACCTATGTGCTGGGGGAAGACCACCGTTTCAGGGTGAATATCTTCTATCAGATGGACGGGCTGTCAGCAGTTTTCCGTATTATTCCTGTGAAGATTTTGAGCATCGATGAGCTTGGACTTCCTGAAGTGGTCAAGACCTTTACCCAGGCACAGCGCGGACTGGTACTTGTAACCGGGGTGACGGGTTCGGGTAAATCAACGACACTCGCCGCGATGATCGATAAGATCAATCGTGAGACCAGCAAGCACATCATCACCATTGAAGATCCTATCGAGTTTATCCATAAAGACAGAGGATGCCTGATCAACCAGCGTGCCATCGGTCAGGATACCCACTCTTTTTCCGATGCGCTGAGAGCGGCACTGAGAGAAGACCCCGATATCATCCTGGTTGGGGAAATGAGGGACCTGGAGACGATCGATATCGCGCTGCATGCGGCCAATACGGGGCACCTGGTGTTCTCGACACTCCACACCCTTGATGCCAAAGAGACGATTGACAGAATTGTCGGTATGTTTGCCAAAGAGGAGCAGAACCGTATCCGTGCCTCTCTTGCTTCCGTGCTTGAAGGGATCATCTCTCAAAGGCTGGTACCGACGAAAAAAGGCGGCCGGATGGCAGGGGTTGAAATATTGAAAAAGACTGCAAGAATCGAACAGTTGATCATGGAAAACCGTGACTATGAGATCCCCGATGCGCTTTTCGAGGGTAAGGAGATCTATGGTACGCAAACCTTTGACCAGCATTTGCTTGACCTGATCAAAGCAGACAAGATCACCGAAGAGGTAGCCCTGGAGTACGCCTCCAACCCATCTGACCTGAAACTGAAGATGCAAGGGGTAGGCCGCGGTTCGATCGTGAGAGATTTTAGTTACGAAACCGGAATGGTCGTAGCGCAGCGCAGCCATGGAGGCAAAGCGTTAAGAAATCGTGAATAGTTTCACGATTTTAGTTACGAAACCAAACGATATTCACTTTTATCACAATTTAAAAAAAATTGGATATAATCCGCTTCTATTTTACATTTCGGTGTAGAAAATATTTTTATTTAAATAAGGACTAACTATGTTAGAAGGTATCATTAGAGAGAGTATCTGTAAAAGCAACGCAAAACAGCTTAGAAGAGATGGTTATCTAATCGCTAACATTTATGCAAATGGTGTAGAGAACATCCATGCTGCATTTAAAAGAGGTGATTTCATCAAAGCTGTAAGAGCAAAAGAGGGATTTACACTTCCAATTAAGGTTGGCGATAAAGAGCTTAACGTAGCGATCCACGAGTATCAACTACACCCGGTAACCGGCGACATTCTTCATGTTGACCTTAGAGTAGGTGTACCAGGACAAGTAACTGATTTCCTTGTACCTGTTGTAACACACGGAACACCGAAAGGTCTTAAGAACAAAGGTGTACTTGTAATGTCAAAAAGAAGAATCAGAGTAAGAGGCGCTATCGAGAATATGCCTAAGAACTTTGACCTTGATGTGGCTGATCTTGACAGAGACGACTCTATCCTTATCAGAGATATCGAAGCTCCGGCAAACTGCCGTATCATGGAAAGACCGGATGTTGCGATCTGTGGTGTGATCAAGTCAAAATAATCAAACTAAAACTCTTTAGAGTGGAAGTCATCCAATAGAAGAGGAACAAGGTTCATCTTCTATAAAAACGCAAAAGAGGAGAGGCCGTGGCACTTTTTGTTGGTCTGGGAAATCCGGGATCAAAATACGAAAACACACGGCACAACATCGGTTTCAAGGTCATAGACAAACTGATCAGTGACCTTGGAGCCAGAGATGTCTCCAAAGCCTCATTTCAGGGTGAACTTTTCAAATATTCACATCACTACTTTTTAAAACCGACGACATTTATGAATCTATCGGGTAAAAGTGTTTTAGCCGTAAAGCAGTTTTACAAGATAGAGATTGAAGATATCATCGTGATCCATGATGATATCGATATTCCTTTCGGCGCCCTGCGTTTTAAGTGTGGCGGTGGTCATGGCGGGCATAACGGGCTCAGGTCCATTGATGAGATGATCGGTAAAGAGTATCTGCGTGTACGGGTAGGGGTGGATAAACCTGCCCATAAGTCTCAGGTAGCTGATTATGTGCTGCATGACTTTGCCAAAGAGGAAGCGAAGTATCTTGATCAGCTGATCTCCCATACCGCTGAGGCATGTATGAAACTCACCACAGAGACATTGACAGAGGTCAAGTCGAGATACAGCCTGAAGTCCATAGAAGGACTTTTGGGATGAATCTCTTCTCTCCTCCCCTCTACGTCACCTATCTGGCAAAAAACTATCTCAAAAATCTTCTGGTGATTCTTTTTGGCCTCTCTCTGGTCTTTTCGGTGATAGACTATTTTCAACAGATTTCTAAACTTGAAAAACTCGGTACCTATCAGTTGCAGTATATATTTTATAAATGGGAAGAGGCGATCACCCTGCTTTATCCTCTGGCCATGGTATTTGCCGTGATCATTACAAAGGTGAGAATGGTGAAAAACAGCAATATGGTGGCACTGCATGCATTCGGTTTTAACACTAAAAAACTTTTTGCGCCTATCCTTGCAGTTGCACTCATTGTCTATCTGCTCTTCATGGTGCTTCATACGACAGAGTTCTCTTATGCCAAGGACAAGGCTTCCCACCTGTTAAAAAACGAATACAGCGACTACCAGGTGAAAGATCTCTTTTTTAAATACAATGATGCGTTTGTTTACGTAAAAAACCTTGATCCGCTCAAAAAAAGGATAGAGGAGATCACCCTTTTCAAGGTTGAAGGCAACCAGGTACGCTATACGATCAAGGCCCCCTATGCGCTCTATAACGGTACGGGATGGGATGCGAAGGATGCGAGGCTCAAAACACACCTTTACAAGAATGACATTTTGCAGAGTTACCGTCTGGAGTATAAAGAGAGTATCGAAACTCTGGAGGGGTACAAACCAAAGATTATGGAGTCACTGTATGAAGGAAAGGCATTAAGCGTTATCGATGCATATCATACATGGAGACTCTTTTCTGCACAGAATCTTGATTCAAGTAAAATCAGAGCAACATTTTATGATAAGGTCGTGACCCCTCTTTTTGCTATCTCAATGCTGATGATCCTTTTTTTCAAGTTGCCTTTTCACGCAAGGATGGTGAATCTTTCTACCACGCTTGCACTCTCTCTTGGGGCTACGATCGTCGTATGGGGAGTACTGTTCGGTCTGGGAAGAATGGGGTATAACGGAGCGATTTTGCCGGAGCTTACATCTGTATTACCGATCATTATATTGGCTGTTTATGCACTCTATACCTACTTCTGTCAAGAGGCAAAGAGTTTCGCATAAATGGTGCCTGGACGGCATAAGCTTGCTTCTAATCAATTTTTAGATAAAATCACCCCAAAATAGTGTCGCGAACAAGCGGCAGTTGTTAGGAAAACGGGAATGAGTATGGATATAAAAGAGATTGCTGAGCAGTACGGTACACCACTTTATGTGTATGATTTTGATTATATCGAAGAGCGGTATGACAGCCTCAAAGATGCCTTTGCAGGAAAAAAATCACTGATCAACTATGCCGTCAAGGCAAACTCGAATCTTTCGGTGATCGCGCATCTTGCAAAGCTTGGTGCCGGTGCTGACTGTGTAAGCATCGGAGAGGTAAAAAGGGCGCTGAGTGCAGGCGTAAGCAAATACAAGATCATCTTTTCGGGTGTAGGAAAGCGTGATGATGAGATACGTGCGGCACTTGAGTATGATATTCTTTTGATCAATCTTGAGAGTGAAGCCGAGATGAAACGTGTGGAGATGGTGGCAAAAGCACTTGGCAAGGAAGCACGTATCTCGATCCGTGTCAATCCGAACATTGATCCTCAGACCCATCCGTATATTTCGACAGGGTTGCATGAGAACAAGTTCGGTGTTGAGATCGAGATGGCAAAACGGATGTATATCTACGCGAAAAAGTCCGAGTTTCTCAACCCGGTAGGGATTCACTTCCATATCGGTTCGCAGTTGACCAAGCTGGAGCCTATCGCAGAGGCATGTGGTATCGTGGCTGATCTGGTGCGCTCCCTGAAAGCCATTGATATCGATATCAAGTTTTTTGATGTGGGTGGCGGTATCGGTGTGGTCTATGACGATGAGCAGACAATTGCGCCGCAAGCCTATACCGATGCGATATTCCAGGCAACAAAAGGACTGGATGTCACCATCCTGTGTGAGCCCGGACGCTATATGGTAGCCAATGCGGGCGTGTTCCTGACCAGGGTACTCTATGAAAAAGTCAATGGAGAGAAACGTTTCGTCATCGTAGACGGTGCGATGAATGACCTGATCCGCCCAAGCCTTTATAATGCCTACCACAGGATCGAAGCGGTGGCGAAAGAGGGTGAAAAAACAGCTGCGGATGTTGTGGGTCCTGTATGTGAGAGCGGAGACTTCCTTGGGAAGAATGTGCCGCTTCCGCCTTTGGAACATAATGATCTGCTCGCTGTCCACTCCGCCGGTGCTTATGGGTTTACGATGGCGAGCAACTACAACACACGTCCAAAACCCGCAGAGGTTGCGATCCAAGGTGATAGGGTGAGACTTATCCGTAAGCGTGAAACGTATGAAGACCAGGTGCGTTTGGAGCTTGAGTGCATGGAGGAGAGCGCCGAGTAGCAGGCGCTTTGAAAAGGAGTATAAGTATGACTTTGGATGAGCTTCGTCAAAAGATTGACAAGATCGATGATATGCTTTTGGAGCTTTACAATCAACGTATGGATCTTGTACATGAGGTGGGTCAGCTGAAAAACACCATCGGTGCGCCGATCTACCGCCCTGAACGCGAACAGGCGATCCTCAACCGTCTGAAAGCAAAGAACAAAGGGAAATTGACCGATGCTGCGATCGATGCGCTTTACCTGGAGATGTTCGCCGTCTCACGCAACCTGGAGCTTCCCGAAGCAGTGGCCTATCTGGGGCCTGAGGCAAGTTTTACCCACCAGGCGGCAGAGAGCAAATTCGGCGCAATGAGCGTCTATCTTCCGATCAGTTCGATCCAGGGGGTATTTCGCGAAGTTTCCAAAGGTACTGCGAAGTTTGGTGTGGTACCCATAGAGAACAGTTCCAGCGGTATCGTGAGTGATACGATCAGCAGCTTTGATGAGTATAACCTCAGGATCATCGCTGAAGTGGTGATCGACGTCCACCTCTCTTTCGCCACATTGTCCGAAGATATCAAAAAGATCAACAAGATCTACTCCAAAGATGTCGCATTCGGGCAGTGCAGGGTGTTTTTGGAGGATCTCGGGTTCAATGATGTCGAGCATATTCCTGTAGAATCGACAGCAAAAGCGGCAAAACTGGCGCTGAAAGACGAGAATGCCGCTGCGATCTGTCCATCAGTCGCGGCAAAGCTTAACAACCTTCCGATCCGTTTTGACAATATCGAAGATGATACAAGTAACCGGACACGTTTTTTTGTGATTTCAAATTTTGACAACCTGCCGTCAGGGCATGACAAGACATCACTTCTGGTCAAACTTGACAACACGCCGGGTTCTTTGGTGAACTTCCTTAATGATTTTGAGAAGTCAAAGATCAACCTTACCAAGATCAAGTCCCATATTGTCGAAGGTAAATCGATCTTTTTCATCGAGTTCCTGGGACATAAAGATGATGCAAAGATAAAGCCGATCCTGGAGAAACATACCGGGAAGATCAAAGTCCTTGGCTCTTATGTCTATGAAGCGGATGATGTATAAATTTTTAAAAAAGAAGTAAAAGATGAATATTCAGTTTAACAAAGTATTGAAAGGGATCAAAAGCTATGAAGCGGGCAAGCCTATTGAGTTGGTTGTACGCGAATATGGCATTGCCCCAAAAGATGTGGTGAAGCTTGCTTCCAATGAAAATCCTATCGGTACAAACCCGGCGATTGCCAAGGTGATCAGGTCGCATGCCGATATCGCGCACCTCTATCCTGATGACAGTATGTTTGAGCTCAAGGCAGCCCTTGCCAAAAAGTACAATGTTGAGGATACGAACATCATTATCGGTGCGGGGAGCGACCAGGTGCTGGAATTTATCTCCCGTGCTGTACTTGATGAAAATGCTTCAGTACTGATGAGCGGGGTAACCTTCGCGATGTATGAGATCTATGCAAATCAGATGGGAGCAAAGGTCTATAAAACGATGAGCCATGAGCACAAGTTCGAAGAGTTTATGGAAGCCTACAATATGTACAGGCCAAAGGTCGTCTATATCTGCACGCCAAACAACCCTACGGGGGATGCCACAAGCAAAGAGGATGTGATCGCAATGATCGAGGCGATGGGAGATGATACGGTGATTGTTGTGGATGGTGCCTATATGGAGTATGCTGCCGCAAAAGATGAGAAGTACCGTATCACACCGAATGATCTTCTGGGCTATGAGAATGTGATCTATCTGGGGACCTTTTCAAAAGCGCACGGTTTGGGTGGTATGCGTGTCGGGTATGGTATCGCACAGGCACCGCTGATCAGGGAGCTCTACAAGATGAGGCCGCCGTTCAATATCACCACCCTCTCTCTGCGTGTAGCGATAGAAGCGACGAAGGATGAAACGTTCGTTCAGGAGAGTGTCGCACTGCACCAGGAGCAGATCAAACGATATGAAGCCTATGCAGAGGAGAAGGGTATCAGATATATTGACAGTTATACAAATTTCATCACCTACCTTTTTGATGAACCTCTCAATTCGAGTGAAATTGCAGAGGCGCTCCTCAAAAGGGGAGTGATCATCCGCGACCTTGCCTCCTATGGGATGAACGCGATTCGTATCACTGTCGGCACCGAAGCGCAAAACAGTGTTTTCTTCAGGCATTTTTCAGAGGTTATTGCCTAGTATGAAAAGAGTAGAGGTCGTCAACCCGGCAGGCGTAAAGGTCTCCCCTTTTATCCTGCATGAGTTTATGGCACCTGAAGAGACTTTTTCCAAACCTGGAAAAGTGACAAAAAAAGCATTGAGAACGATTGCAAATGAGCTGGGGATTCCTTATGATGAGAGCCATATCGAGTTTGCAAAAAAAATGATCAATGCGTATATAAAGAGTTGAAATGAATATCAAAGCGCAATCGATTGAAGAACTTGAGGCACTTGCTGAAGAGATCAGAGAGAAGATACTGCAAACTGTGAGCCGCAACGGAGGGCATCTGAGTTCCACGATGGGTGCAACGGACCTGATCATTGCAATGCACAGGGTCTTTGATGTCACAAGGGATCCCTTTATCTTTGATGTCAGTCATCAGGCCTATGCACACAAGCTCCTGACCGACCGATGGGAGAGCTTTGATACGTTGCGTAGATTCGGAGGCATCAGCGGTTATACCAAGCCAAAAGAGTCCCCTTATGACTACTATGTGGCAGGGCATAGCTCGACTTCGATCTCCCTTGCTGTCGGTGCGGCGAAAGCGATTGCACTGAAAGGAGAAGACCGCATTCCTGTTGCATTTATCGGAGATGGAAGCATGAGTGCGGGGATGGTCTATGAGGCGCTCAATGAGCTGGGCGACAGAAAATATCCTGTGGTGATCATCCTCAATGACAATGAGATGAGTATTGCCAAACCGATCGGTGCGATCAGCAAGCTGCTTTCGCAGACGATGGCAGGCTCTTTCTATCAGAAGTTTAAACAGAAAGTTGAAAAAGTGCTTGAGCATCTTCCCGAGGGTGCGACCTATATGGCAAAACGTTTTGAAGAGTCTTTCAAACTGATTACTCCGGGGATCATGTTTGAAGAGATGGGAATCGAGTATATCGGACCTGTCGACGGGCATGATATCGAAAGACTCATTGAGACCTTCGAAGTGGCGAAAAAACTGAAAAAGCCGGTGATCGTTCATGCCCAGACGACAAAGGGCAAAGGGTACGAGATCGCAGAGGGGACCAAAGAGCACTGGCACGGTGTAGGTGCCTTTGACCTGGAGACAGGCAAAGCCTCCAAGAAAAGCAGTGCAAAATCTGCCACCCAGATCTACAGCGAAACGCTGGTCGAGATGGCTGACAGCGATGAAAAGATCGTGGGGGTAACCGCGGCGATGCCGAGTGGTACAGGGCTGAGCGCAGCAATGGCAAAATACCCTGAGCGTTTCTGGGATGTAGCGATTGCAGAACAGCATGCTGTGACCTCTATGGGGCCTTTGGCAAAAGAGGGCTTTAAGCCTTTCTGTACGATCTATTCGACATTTTTGCAGAGAGGGTATGACCAGGTGATCCATGATATCTGCCTGATGGATCTCGGTGTGGTCTTTGCGATCGACAGAGCCGGGATCGTAGGAGAGGATGGTGAGACACACCAGGGTGCTTTTGATGTGAGTTATCTCAGGGCAATCCCCAACATGACCCTTCTGGCACCCTATAATGAGAGCAGTATGAAAGCGGCAATGAGATTTGCCAAAGCGTATGACCGTCCCTGTGCTTTCAGATATCCAAGAGGAGCATTTCTTGCACCAGACAGCAGTTGTAAACCGTATGAACTTGGAAAATCCGTGATGCTTCAGGAGGGGGAAGAAGTTCTCTTTATAGGATACGGTAACGGGGTAGGGCGTGCAATGTTGACGGCTGAATTGATGGAGCAGGAAGTCGGTATACTTGATCTTCGTTTCGTAAAACCGCTTGATGCCCAGATGCTTTCAAAACTCAGTGCCGATTACAAGAAATGGTATGTTTTCTCTGATTCTGCCGCAAAAGGCGGAGTCGGCTCTGCGCTATTGGAATTTTTGAGCGAAGAGGAGACCAATGATGTTTCATTAACCACTTTTGAGTATGATGATGCGTTTATTACCCATGGAAGTACAAAACTGGTTGAAGAGAGTTTGGGACTATTGCCTGAACAGCTGGCTGCTCGAATCCATAATGATCTAAGAGAGAGAACTGAATAGTGGTACTGCACTCCACAGGAGTGCATCTCCTGGATTTAAAAAAATACTTGGTAAGTCTTTTTTTAAGTTCAGTGACAGTGGACAAAAAAGTGAAGGAATGAAAAATGGCTAACGAATACATTTTTACAAGCGAATCAGTAACCGAAGGTCACCCGGATAAGATGGCCGACCAGATCTCTGATGCGATACTTGACTATATCATTGATCATGATAAAAATGCAAGGGTTGCATGTGAGACATTACTGAGCAATGGTTTTTGTGTTATTGCAGGTGAGTTGAAGACAACAGCCTATGCTCCGATGCAGGAGATCGCAAGAGAGGTAGTCAGAGAGATCGGCTATACCGATGCAAGTTACGGATTTGACTACAGAAGTGCGGGTGTGCTCAACGGGATCGGTGAACAGAGTCCCGACATCAACCAGGGGGTGGACAAATCCTGCGGTGAGATCGGTGCAGGTGACCAGGGGTTGATGTTCGGGTATGCGTGTAAAGAGACTCCTGAGCTGATGCCGTTACCGATCTCACTGGCGCATAAACTCACTGCAAAGCTCGCAGAGGTAAGAAAGAACGGCACAGTACCGTTCTTGCGCCCTGACGGTAAAGCACAGGTTTCTGTCAAATATGTGGATGAGAAACCGGTTGCGATCGATACGATCGTCATCTCTACACAGCACCATGACAATGTCTCGCTTGAGCAGGTGCAAAAAGCGGTACTCGAAGAGGTGATCAAACCGGTAATCCCGGCTGAAATGATGCATGATGGGATCACCTACCATATCAATCCTACAGGTAGGTTTGTCATCGGTGGTCCTCAGGGGGATGCAGGACTGACAGGACGTAAGATCATTGTGGATACCTACGGTGGTTCATGCCCGCACGGCGGGGGAGCATTCTCGGGTAAAGATCCGACAAAGGTGGACCGTTCTGCAGCCTATGCTGCAAGATATGTGGCTAAAAACCTTGTCGCTGCCGGTGCATGCGAAAAAGTAACGATACAGATCGCCTATGCGATCGGTGTTGCAGCGCCTGTATCGATCTATGTGAATACACATGGAACTGCTGCTGTCGAAGAGACAAAGATCACCGCATGTGTGAAAGCAATTTTTGACCTGACACCAAAAGGGATCATAGAGGAGCTTGATCTGCTCAGACCGATCTATAGAAAAACGGCTGCTTATGGCCACTTCGGTAGAGAGGATAGTGATTTTACCTGGGAGCAGACGCCTAAAGTAGATGAAATAAAAAGCTATCTCGGACTTTAGAAACAGCCTTTTTGAAGCAGTATATTTTGCTGCTTCACTCCCCCTCACACGGTTCGATATTTTTGCGAAAAATTATCAATATCACTTATAATAAAAATTTGTTCACATTTGGATCGCTTTTAGAAAAAAGAGCGAAAATGGATGTTACATTAAAGATTTATTTAAAAATTTGTGCTATAGTTAACTCACAACAACTATAAGGAGAAAACTATGGCAGTAATGATTAACGATTTGTGTATCAACTGTGCGGCATGTATTGATGAGTGTCCGGTAGAAGCTATCGTAGATGAGGATGATAACCCAACAGGTGAGGAGTGCTACTACGTATATCCTGACAAATGTGTTGAGTGTGTAGGTTATCATGATACTCCGGCATGTGCAGAAGCATGTCCGACAGAGGGTTGTATCACTTGGGATATGCCATTTACAGCTGACCACAAAGATCACTTTTCAAGTGGTAACTACATTGATGATAAGAACTATGTAATGGATGATGCAGATGCAGAAATGCCATTCAAAGATTCTGTCTCTATGGATGACAGAGCAGCAAGAAAACCAGTAATCGAAGACTGATACCATCTTCTCTCTACACAGGAGGACTCTCCTGTGTAATCTTATCTTAACACCATCTTTAATCTCTATTTAACCAAAATTTTGATAAAATCCCGCCCGATACTTTCAACTCATTTGAGATTTGAAGTAAAATTTATGAAGCAGGAATATCCGGATGGAAAGAACACTATCAATTATCAAACCAGATGCAGTAGCAAAAAATGTTGTAGGTCAGATCCTCAGTAGATTTGAAGAAGCAGGTCTTAGAATCGCAGCAACAAAAAAAACTAGACTTTCACGTGTAGATGCAGAAGCATTTTATGCTGTTCACAAGGATAGACCATTCTTTGGTGAACTTGTTGAATTCATGATCTCTGGCCCGGTTGTAGTATCTGTACTTGAGGGTGAGAATGCAATGGCAAAGAACAGAGAGCTTATGGGAGCAACTAACCCAAAAGAAGCAGCACCAGGTACCATCAGGGCTGATTTCGCTGACAGCATTGATGCAAACGCAGTACATGGAAGTGACTCACTGGAAAATGCAGAAGTCGAAATCAACTTCTTTTTTGCACAAAGAGAGATTCACTAATCAGTAAATTTCAAAAAGCTAAGCTTTTTAGGAGTTTGCATGAATATTAGATTTGATAAAATAGGCACAACTCCAAAACCTTTTGAAGTAAGCCTGGGAGATGCCACTCTTAGTGGTACGCTTCAGAAAAGCGGGAATCATCGTGTTGCACTTGATGCAAAATTGGGCGGAAAAGTGGAACTTGACTGCGACAGATGCGGGCAGAGTTATGACTATCCACTGGAGGGGGAGTTGAAACTTACCATCAGTGATGTGATGATTGAAGATAAAGATGATTTGGATATAATTGAGTTTTTGGATGGGAACATCGATTTAACCTATATCTTGGAGAGCGAGATCAATGCTCTCAAAGGTGCTTATCACTATTGTAAGAATTGTGACAATGGTGATGAGAATTTCGAAATTGAATTTTAAAGGATAAAAAATGGCAGTACCTAAGAGAAGAGTAAGTAAAACCAGAGCAGCAAAAAGAAGAACACATTACAAATTGACACTTCCGATGCCTGTAAAAGATGCAGATGGAACATGGAGAATGCCTCACCACATGAATATGACAACAGGTGAGTACAAAGCAACTAAAGCATAATCGCAATGATCAGAATTGCAATTGATGCAATGGGTGGGGACTTTGGTCCCGAGCCTGTGATTGAAGGTGTGGTCCAAGCACTGGAAGAAAGAAAATTCATCCCTATTCTCGTAGGGGATAAAGAAGAGATCCTCTCTTTTCTCCCTCCCTATTATGTAGACAAAATTGAAATTGTTGAAGCCAGTGATGTGATTGATATGTCAGATGCTGCAACAGATGCGCTCAAACGAAAAGAGTCATCGATCTACAAGGCGGTTGAACTTGTGCGTGAAGGGAAAGCGGATGCTGTGATGTCTGCAGGCCACAGTGGTGCAACAATGACGACAGCAACATTGAGAATCGGACGTCTTCCGGGTATATCAAAACCAGGGCTTGCAACACTGATGCCAAGTACAGGAAAACACAAAACATTGGTACTTGATGTCGGTTCCGTAACAGATTGCAAACCGCAAAACCTCTATGAGTTCGGTGCGATGGGTGAAGCCTATGCCGAGAGGATCATGGGGATTGAGTCGCCTACAGTCGGGCTTCTTTCCAATGGTTCTGAGGACAGCAAAGGCAATGAGCTTACCAAAGCGACATTCCCTCTTTTGAAAAACCTGAAAGGGTTTATCGGAAACGTTGAAGGAAAAGATATCTTCAACGGAAAAGTGAATGTTGTCGTCTGTGACGGATTTACCGGTAATATCTTGCTTAAGACAAGTGAAGGTGTTGTTTCAACGGTATTTGACCTGATGAAGCAATATATCAGAAAGTCGCTCCCGGCGAAGATCGGTGCATTCATGATGAAGAAAAAAGTATTTGTCAATATGAAAAAGCAGATCGATAAAGATGAGTACGGTGGAGCACCGCTTCTGGGACTGAAAGGATGTGCAATCGTCTCTCATGGCGCTTCCAGCCCGAAGGCAATCAAAAATGCCATCTTCCAGGCAATGCGTTATGTGGAATCGGATGTGAATACAACGATAGAGAAACGCCTCTCAGAAAGCAATTAAAAACCTATCACCTTCGGAAACAAGTCCAGGCTTGTTTCCCTCTTTCTCCCCTTTTTTTAGAAATTATCGTCAAAAAGTATGGTAGAATATTCCCCACTATTTTGTTAAGGAAAATTATGTCTCCAACTAAGCCAGTATATGCTTCTTTCAGATCTATCGGTGCGTATGTCCCGGAAAAGATATTAGCCAACGCCGATCTTGAAAAGATGGTTGATACTTCTGATGAGTGGATTGTGAAGCGTACAGGGATCAAAGAACGCCGTATCGCAGCAGATGATGAATATACAAGCGATATGGGGGCAAAAGCAGCCGAATTGGCGATAGCGCGTGCAGGGATTGCCAAAGAAGAGATCGACCTGGTGATCTGTGCAACAGTGACACCGGACCATTTCAATATGCCTTCAACAGCCTGTATCATCTCCGACAAACTTGGTATACATAATGTACAGGCATTTGATATCTCTGCGGCATGCAGCGGATTTGTCTATGTCCTTTCGATTGCCAAAGCGTTTATTGAATCGGGAATGAAAAAAAATGTACTGATCATCGGGGCCGAAAAGTTCTCTTCGATTGTTGATTATTCAGATAGAACGACCTGTATATTGTTCGGTGATGGTGCAGGGGCAGCAGTGATCTCTGCCACCGAGAAGAAAGAGGAGGGCTTTGTTGATGTGCATGCGAGTGCTGACGGTTCCTATTCGGACTTTTTGGTAACTCCTGCTCCGGGTGCTGTGCACCCTGCGAGTGTTGCGATGATCGACGAGAAACTCCATTTTGTACAGATGAAAGGGAATGAAACCTTCAAACTTGCTGTCAAAACATTGACCAAAGATGTGAAAGATATCCTTGCAGATAACGGGATCAAAGCAGAAGATATCCCTCACTTTATTCCCCACCAGGCAAACTACCGTATCATCAAGGCAGTCGGAGATGCGTTGAATATGAGAGAGGACCAGGTAGTGGTAACTGTAGACAAGTTCGGGAACACTTCCGCAGCTTCTATCCCGATGGCGATCAATGACCTCTATGAGTCCGGAAAACTTAAAACCGGTGAGCTGATGCTGCTTGATACATTTGGCGGTGGCTTGACCTGGGCTTCCGCACTCCTTCCTTTTATGGGTAAATAGGCGATATGCGTATTGGTTTTATCGGTGATATTGTCGGTAAACCCGGGCGTCTTATGCTTAAACGCCACCTCAGAAGAGTGCAGCAGGAGCATGGCATTGACTATACGATTGCCAATTATGAAAATGCTTCTCACGGATTTGGACTGACAGAAAAAAACTGTAAAGAGCTGCTGGGTTACGGCATCGATATGATGACCGGTGGAAATCACAGTTTTGATAAAAAAGAGATCTTTGCACTTTTTGACAGCTATCCTTTAATTCGTCCGATGAACTATCCCCAGAATGCTCCGGGAAAAGGAATATTTGAGACAATCATCATGGGAAATAAGGTAGCGATACTCAACCTTATGGGACACTATACGATGCCCATGGTGGACAACCCGTTTACAATGATTGTAGAACAGGTGGCATTGTTGCGCTCCAGAGGTTTCAGGCATATTATTATCGATATGCATGCAGAAGCAAGCAGTGAAAAACAGGCCCTTCTGCATATGCTTGGGGAGGATGTCTCGGCGATCCTTGGGACCCATACCCACGTAGGGACCGATGATCTTCAGATTGTTAAGGGATGTTGCTATATCACAGATGTGGGGCTGACCGGATGCAGGGATGGTGTCATAGGGATGAGAGAAGATGTTCCCTTGAGACGTTTTCTTACAGGCATCGGCGGTCACTTCGATGTTCCCGATACGTGCAAAGCGGTGCTGCAGATGATCGTTTTTGAACTGGATGAGGATGGGGAATGTATCGCTGCAGAGAAGATCAAGATCTATGATGACAACCCGAAGATCGTCACCCAGGCATGGAGAGAATAAGTTAACTCTTCCGTTTGATTCTTACCTTCTTGGGATCGAAGAGTTCAATCGCAGCCTTGATCATGGGTTCTTCCAGAAGCGAAGAGGGGTCTTTCTCCTTGGCCGCTTCGGTTTCACCCGCTTCAGGCGCGATACATGAGCTTTTCATCTCGATATCTTCCAGCATGGATGCACTGGCGTTACACTCTTCCTCCTCTGGTGTCGGAGAAATATTTTGATCGGATGAAGGGGCTACGGTATCATCCGATTTTTTTTTTGCTTCTTCTTTCCTCCCGGAGCTTGGCTCTTTTGGAACATTGACGATCCTGGTTTCAAACCCGAAGATCTCCTTGACAAACATATTGATCACTCCCCAATGGGTGATCAGCTGCTTTTTCTCCTTACCCTGCGCGGTGGAGCTCCAGGTAAGTACGCCCTCTTCAAAGCTTTCAAACTCGATATTGGTCTCAAAACACATCCCCAGTTCGAAATCTCTGTCAAAGATTTTTTGGATCAGGGCATCAAAACGTTTTTGATAAGGATCGAGCGGTGAAACCTTCTCCTGTAGAGGCGTATGTGGTTGCACCTCCTGGGCTTGCTGGCTGACTGATAGTTCTTCAGCCGCTACAGGCACTTCCTCCTGCGTCTGTTCAAGTAGAACTTTGCGTGTTTCCGGTACTGCCTCCTGGATTGCTTCAGATTCCTTCTCATTCAGAGCAATTTCTTCCTCTGCAACACTCTCTTCTGCTGTTGTAGCCTTTGCTTCTCCCCCCTGTGTTGCCGGAGCAAGATCGGCTTCAGTGATCGTAACCACTTCGGATACTTCTGGAGATACGGCAGGCATAGTGATCTGCACTCCCTGTAGCTCTTTTTCCAGTGCATGGATCATCATATCGATCTCTTTGATCTGCAGCGCTTCCATCATCTTGAAAAGAGAGAGCGTCAGGATGAACTCACCGTCACTCCCCAGCGCAAGCAATCCTTTGGACTCTGCAATGATCCTGAAGAAGCGTTCGATGATCATCGGCGTCAGGAGCGTACTTTTGGAAAGGAGTTGCGCTTTTAGATAAAGGGTCAACTCATCGAGGATCATTTCGGCTTCATAGTCGGATGCAATTTTCAGGAACTCCAGGACCTTCTTCTCATCTTTTCGGGTGATATGCTGGATCAGTTGTTCGAGCAGGCCCGGTTCGATGATACCGAGCATATTGGTGACGGTAGAAACATCCACATAGTTTTTGGAGTAGACGATCGCCTGGTCGAGCAGTGTCAGGGAGTCTCGCAAGCTTCCGGCCCCTGAACGTGCGATGATCTCCAAGGCCTCTTTCTCAAATCCGATGTTCTCAAGGTTCAGGATATGTTCAAGATGCCCCTCTACAAGGTTCTGCGGGATCTTTTTGAACCTGAAGTGCTGGGTTCTCGAGAGTATCGTCGCCGGCAGCTTCAGCGGGTCAGTGGTAGCCAGGATGAACTTGACAAAAGCCGGAGGCTCTTCGAGTGTTTTAAGCAGGGCATTGAATGCCTGATTGGTCAGCATATGGACTTCATCGATGATGAAGATTTTGAAACGTGCAGAGCTTGGCTTGTACTTGGTATGTTCTATCAGGTCTTTGATGTCATCGATACCACGGTTGCTTGCAGCATCCATCTCGATGATATCCATATGGCGGTTTTCGCTTGCCATGACACAGTGTGTACAGACCCCGCATGGATGGGCAGAGGTGCCTTTTTCGCAGAGCAACGCTTTTGCAAAGATACGTGCAGTGGAGGTCTTGCCGCTTCCCCGGAGTCCGGAGAAGAGATAGGCGTGGGAGAGCCTGTTGCCTTCCAGCGCAAGAGAGAGGGTCTGTGACACTGCTTCCTGACCGATAAGATCACTGAATGTGGCAGGTCGGTATTTTCTTGCAAGGGCTAAAGACACGGTATGGCTCCAATAGTTTTTGTTGCTATAATTGTAGTGGAAATTTTCTTTGATTGGTATAATTTTTGAGAAAAACGGAAGTGCTGAAGATGGTCAGAATTGATCCCCAAAAAGAGATCTCACAGCGTTAAAACTCCTCCTAACCACACATTGGATATAATCCTTCCAATTTTATAAATCATTGATAAGCGAGAGATTGATGCGTTATACTCCAAGCGAGATCGAAGCCAAGTGGCAGAAACAGTGGGACGATGAGCAGGCATTTGAGCCTTCGGATTCTTTAGAACAGAAGAAAAAGTATATTCTGAGTATGTTCCCCTTCCCGAGCGGACGACTGCACATGGGACACGTACGTAACTATGCGATCGGTGATGCGATCGCACGTTACTACAGAAAACAGGAGTACAATGTACTGCATCCGATCGGTTGGGATGCATTCGGTATGCCGGCAGAGAATGCTGCGATCAAGCATGGACGTCATCCAAAAGAGTGGACCTACTCCAATATCGACTATATGAGAAAAGAACTTAACTCGTTAGGCCTTTCTTTTTCCAAGACACGAGAGTTTGCTACCTGTGATCCACTCTATACGAAGTGGGAGCAGGAGTTCATCATAAAGATGTTTGAAGAGGGATTGCTCTTCCGTGAATCAACGACGGTCAACTGGTGTCCGCATGATTTGACGGTATTGGCCAATGAACAATTGGAAGAGGGATGCTGTTGGCGTTGTGGAACAGAGGTGGTACAGAAAGAGATGCCGGGATATTACCTTGACATTACCAAGTATGCCGATGAACTGCTTGAAGATCTGAAAACGCTTGAGGGGAAGTGGCCGAACCAGGTACTCACGATGCAGGAGAACTGGATCGGCAAGTCTCAGGGGCTTGAGTTTACGTTTGAACTGAGCGAAGAGAGCAAGGCAAAACTTGAAGGCAAGTTTGAGAAATACTCGGTATTTACCACACGTCCTGATACGATCTACGGGGTCAGCTACACCGCACTTGCTGCAGAGCACCCTATCACGAAGTATATGGTGGAACATGATCTGCTTGACAGTGAGACAGCTGCAAAGATCACAGCCATTGCGAATATGGGTGAGCGTGAGAGAGCGCAGGCAGACAAAGAGGGGTATCCGCTTGGTATCACTGTGATCCACCCGCTTACCGGTGAAGAGGTACCGGTATGGACGGCGAACTTCGTACTTGCAGGGTATGGCGGCGGTGCGGTGATGGCAGTACCGGCACACGATGAGAGAGATTACGAGTTTGCAACCAAGTATGACCTTCCGGTCAAAAGAGTGATCAGCGGTGGGGAAGAACTGCCGTATACCGGGGAGGGTGAGCTTGTAGATTCAGCAGCATTTACGGGGCTGAATAACTATGAGGCGAAAGCAAAGGTCATCGCAACCTTTGAAGAGGCAGGGTTTGGTAAAGGTACGACCAACTATAAGCTTCGCAACTGGGGTGTAAGCCGTCAGAGATACTGGGGTGCACCGATCCCGTTTGTTCACTGTAAATCCTGTGGACTGGTACCTGAGAAGATAGAGAACCTTCCAATCGCACTGCCTGAGGATGTAGAGATCACGGGTGAAGGGAACCCGTTGGACAACCATCCGACATGGAAGCACTGTAAGTGTCCGAAATGTGGAGAGGATGCTCTGCGTGAGACAGATACCCTTGATACTTTTGTACAGTCAAGCTGGTACCAGTTCCGCTATGCGACCAATCCTAAAAAATGGAACGAAACAGGTATCGATAAGGAAGAGGCGAACTACTGGCTGGGCGTAGACCAGTATATCGGCGGTATCGAACATGCGATCCTTCACTTGCTGTACGCCAGGTTCTTTACAAAAGTGCTCCGTGACCTCGGGTATGTAGATATCGATGAGCCTTTTGAGAGACTGCTGACTCAGGGGATGGTGACGATGGATGGTGCGAAGATGAGCAAGTCCAAGGGGAATACCGTAGACCCTGACAAGCTTATCGAAGAGTACGGGGCAGATACGGCAAGACTCTTTATCCTTTTTGCTGCGCCGCCGCAAAAAGAGCTTGAGTGGAATGACAATGCGGTGGAGGGTGCCTTCAGGTTTATCAAAAAGCTTTATGACAGAGCAAATAAAGTGACAAGCAGAAGATTGCCGGTGATCGACCATGGATCACTCTCCAAAGAGTCCAAGTTCGCGCGTCAGAAGGTCTATGAAGCGCTTCAGAAATCAGCAGATGTCTATGAGAAGACCTTTGCATTCAACACACTGATCGCAGCGTGTATGGAGGCGATGAACGCGCTTGACAAGCAGGAGAGCGGTGAGGTATGGAGCGAGGGAATGTATGTGATGCTGAACCTCCTTGAACCTATCATCCCGCATGCCGCAACTGAATTGAGTGAAGTACTCTTTGCAAGAGAGAACCTCAAAGCGGTACTGGAGGTCAGAGAAGAGGTGTTCGTGCAGGAGAGTATCCTTTATGTCGTGATGATCGGCGGGAAGAAACGTGCGGAGTTTGAGATCGATCCTGGTGCAAGCCAGGAGGAGATCCTCGCAAGAGCCAAAGAGGAAGGTGAAAAGTGGCTGGAAGGGATGCAGATCGTCAAAGAGATCGTCGTACCCGGCAAACTGGTCAACCTTGCGGTGAAGCCGGCAAGTTAATGAGGAGTAAGGAAGTAGGAATGAGGAATGAACGTAAGCGGTGCAGTGGCTCGGCTTTGATTGTAAAGGAAAAGAAATGTCTGCATTAAATAGTCGTTTTTCAAAGAAAAACAAACTGTCACTCTTCACTCTTCACTCTTCACCCCAAGGGCACTTGTCACTTCGTTCGGGCGCACTCCTCATTCTGATCATAGCGCTGCTATTATCAGGTTGCGGCTACAAACCCTCTTCCCATGCGATCAAAAACACTTTTTCAGAGAATGTCTCCATAGAAGTCGTCGTGGACAGGGTAGAGCCTGAAAATGCCCCTTTCCTCAAAGATGAGATGAACCGTATGGTCTATACACGGTTCAAGGGCCGTGTCGTACCAAAAGGAATGGCCCAGAACCATATACGCATTACCTATGACGGGAGTACGCTTATACCGCTTTCTTATGAAGATGGATATGTGGCACGTTACCAGGTCAACCTCTCTGTGAAGTTCGAGATGGTGACAAAGCAGGGACAAGAGAGTAAGACGATCCATACGATCGATGAGGCGGATTTCCATGCCAGTTCACTGGACGCTTCTACCCTCCGGATAGAAGCGATACGAAGGGCATTGGCAAAGTCACTGGATGAGTTCCTGGCCTATGTAAGCGCCAAGGGGA
Organism: Campylobacterales bacterium; assembly: GCA_014763885.1. GTDB lineage: Bacteria > Campylobacterota > Campylobacteria > Campylobacterales > Sulfurovaceae > Sulfurovum. Next base: position 4,304 of record JACXUO010000024.1, on the reverse strand, counting down.
CATTGAACACCAAAGCATCCGGGGATTAGCCGCGTGTCCCTGCAGACTTTTTTAAACGCCAAACCGCTTTACTACAAAGAGATAGACCATAAGCGGGTACACATCGCCTATGGGTTGCTCAAGCCCCACATCTCCAGACCCAAAACCGTGCATATCGTCGGCACCAACGGGAAAGGCTCGACAGGCCGTATCCTTGCACACCTTGCCTACAAAAGCGGGCTGAAGGTGGGGCACTATACCTCTCCGCATATTATCAGGTTCAACGAACGGATCTGGATCGACGGGGAGGATGCCTCTGATACGGTACTGGAACAGGCGCATCAAAAGCTCCATACTATCCTGGGGCAGGAGATGAGTGAAGCACTCAGCTATTTTGAGTATACGACACTTCTGGCTTTTGTCGTGTTTGAAAGATGCGATCTTATGGTGCTTGAAGCAGGGCTTGGCGGAGAGTTTGATGCGACCAATGTCTGCGACAAGGAGATGAGTATCATTACCCCTATAGGGATCGATCATCAGGCATTTCTGGGTGAGAGTATCGAAGAGATCGCGACTACCAAGATCAACAGTATACAAAACAAAGTTGTGCTGGCAGCGCAGCCTTTTGAGGGAGTTGTGGATGTGGCACAAAGGATCAGTGAAGAAAAAGGGGCTGCACTTTTTTTGAACACTCTGTTCAGAGCCGGGCATAAGGGACTGATGGAGAAAGTGCAAAAGATCGCCGAGAGTCAGTCATGGGGTGCCTATCTGGCAGAGAACGCGATGGTGGCTTTGGAGGCTTTGGAGATACTGGGCGTTGTGTATGATATCGATGATCTGAAGAGCGTAAAGCTTTTCGGACGTTTTTATCCCTTCAGAGAGAATATCCGTATCGATGTGGGGCACAATCCCTTGGCGGCGCAGGCGATCGTCAAGGCGATGGATCCGGAGAGCGTACTTATCTATAATTCTCTGGATGACAAGGATTATGAGAGAGTTTTGCGTACGCTGAAGCCCAAGGTCAAACGTGTGGAGATCATCAAGATCCACTCTCAGCGTGCGACAACGCTGGATGAGATCGAAAAAGCGCTGGATAATGTGGGATTGGCGTATCGTTATTATGATGGAACGGTACAGGGTGATGAACACTACCTGGTCTTCGGTTCATTCTATGTGGTTGAAGCATTTTTAAAAAGTATGGAAAGTCATGTATCAGAGTAATATCTACGAATATTTGGAAAACCTTGGCGAAGAGAGACTCCTTGTCTGCAAGGATGATAAACAAGCGATCCAGGTACGCGATGTGGCAAACCTGCTCGGATTTGAGAGCTTTGTCCTGCCGGATATCCGTGTAAGTACGGGGGAGGATCTGCGCACCTATGATGAGGAGATACAGAGGTTTCTGACTACCCTGGCTGCATACCATCAAAGCCGGGGGAAAAAGGTACTGATCTCTCCGCTTCGCACGCTTCTGATCCCCTTTCCGAAGCCAGACTGTTTTGCAACGCATACGATAGAGTTCGGCGATACACTTGACCTTGCCGCGCTGAAAGATAAGCTCTACCATTGGGGGTATCACTTCACCGATATCGCCGCGAGTGCAGGGGAGGTCTCTTTCCGCGGGGATATCATCGATATCTTCCCGATCGATGCCAAGCAGCCCTACCGTATCGGGCTTTTTGACGAGGAAGTGGAGACGATACAGCACTACGATGAGGCGACACAGAAGCGTATCCTGCCCAAAGAGGGGGAGGACGAGCTTGACTACGTCACCTTCCCCGCCGCTTTCCTGGCACTGGACCAGGAAGCGTATGAGGCGCTTAAAAGCAGAGTAGAACAGAGCAGCTATGACACCTTTGTCAAGGATATCGACGCATTGGGATTGTGGCATCTGGAGAAGCTCGGAGAGAGTGCTCCGGAGCAGTTCAGCCCTGTGATGACATCCAACCTTGAAGAGGAACTGGATGAGATCTATGCGCTTGGGCAACCCCTGATCCCCCGAGACTCCTTTGTCTTCCCGGTGATTCCTGAGAGTAAAAAATACCGTGACCTTGAGGTGGCAGATCCCAATAAACTGCTGGAATCCCACCGGGACAAAAAGATCACGATCATTGCCAAAAACGAATCGATCGTCAGGGGGAGCGACCTCGCCAGCTTTGAGGGGATAGCGTTTGTCTATCAGGAGGGTATCGTCAACCTGATGGGGTCCGACAGGCTGATACTATCACTAAACAAACCGGTCAAACGCAAAAAGGTCAAAAAGGCAAGCCTGGTTCTGGATGAGCTCAAACCGGGTGACTATGTGGTGCATGAGAACCATGGGATCGGTATCTTCAAGGGGATAGAGAAACGGGACGTGCTCGGGGCGGTAAGCGAGTTTGTCGTGATGTATTACCAGAACGAGGATTCGCTCCTGATCCCTGTAAGCTCGCTGGAGGTGATCGACCGTTTTGTCGCCGACAGCGGCACGCTTCCCGTGCTTGACAGACTGGGGAAAACCAGCTTCAAAAAGCTCAAAGGCAAGGTCAGAGAGAAACTCTTTGCGATCGCTTCACAGATCATCAATCTCTCTGCGCAGCGCCATCTCAAAAAGGGGATCGTGCTGAAAACAAACCTCGAGGAGCATGCGCTCTTTATGTCCAAAGCGGGGTTCGTTCACACCGAAGACCAGGAGCGTGCGATCCATGAGATGCTCGAAGATCTAGGCAGCGGGCGGATGATGGACAGGCTGCTGAGTGCCGATGTGGGGTTCGGCAAGACCGAAGTGGCGATGAACGGGATGTATGTCGCGGCCAAAAACGGCTACCAGTCGATGATGATCGCACCGACCACGCTCCTCAGTGCGCAGCACTACAAGTCGCTCAAAGAGCGTTTCAGGGATGAGGAGATCAGGGTAGCGAAGCTGGACCGTTTTTCCACTGCCAAACAAAAACGCGAAGTCTTGGCAGGACTTGAAGAGGGGTCGATCGATATTGTCGTCGGAACCCATGCGCTGCTCCAGGCGAAGTTCAAGAACCTGGCACTGGTGGTGATCGATGAAGAGCACAAGTTCGGGGTGAAGCAGAAAGAGGCGCTCAAAGAGATCAGTATCGATGTGCATCTGCTTTCGATGTCAGCCACTCCGATCCCAAGAAGCCTCAATATGGCGATGTCACAGGTGAAGAGCTTCTCGGAGATCCTTACCCCGCCGGTCGAGCGCCAGGGGGTACGTACCTTTGTGAAGAGTTATGACGAGAAGGTCATCAAAGAGGCGATACTGCGCGAGCTTCGCCGCGGAGGCCAGGTCTTTTATGTCTTCAACTCGATCGCGGCGATCGAGGATAAGAAAAAAGAGCTCCTTGATATCCTTCCCAACCTGCGTATTGCGGTGCTGCACTCCAAGGTTTCAGCGAAAGAGACCGAAGAGGAGATGATGAAGTTCGAGGAGGGGGAGTATGATCTGCTGCTCTCCACTTCGATCGTCGAGTCGGGTATCCATATGCCGCATGCCAACACGATGATCGTGGACGGTGCGGACAACTTCGGTATCGCGGACCTGCACCAGCTGCGCGGGCGTGTGGGAAGAGGCTCCAGAGAGGGGTATGCCTACTTTATCGTGACAGACAAAGAGCGTTTGACCGAACAGGCAAAACGGAGGCTGCTTGCCCTGGAATCGCACTCCGAGCTGGGAAGCGGCGCGGTATTGGCCTTCCATGACCTTGAGATCAGGGGCGGAGGGAATATCATCGGAGAGGCACAGTCCGGGCATATCAAACAGATTGGTTACTCACTCTACCTGCGTATGTTGGAAGATGCGATCAAGGAGCTGAGCGGACAGGACAAGGAGGTCAGCCAGCATGTGGATATGAAGCTCAATGTCGATGCCTATCTCAATGAAGAGCTGATCGAAGAGGACAGGCTTCGCCTTGAGCTCTACCGCCGTCTTTCACTCTGTGAGAGTACCGGGGAGGTCTACGAGATCAGTGCCGAGATCGAAGACCGGTTCGGCAAACTGGACAGGGTCACCATGCAGTTCATCGATGTGATCGTGATGAAGGTACTTGCCCGCCAGAAGGGTATCTCAAAAGTCTCATCTTACGGGGAGAATGTCTTCATTGAGTTTATAGAAGAAGGGAGAGACAGGGCTGTACTGAAGTCTCCAAGCAAAGACGATGATGATATCATCGCAACGGCGATGGGCTATCTGAAGGGTTTGTAAATCCTGTCTGATAGAAGCGTATTCTTCTCTATCAAGTCATTTGTTAAGTAGTGGGTTGAAGATGTTCCTACGGTTAGGCTTCCGTCCCGGGAGAGACGGAAGTTACAGATTAAAAGACTACCTGAAC
>JACXUO010000094.1 GCA_014763885.1 Campylobacterales bacterium | reverse complement strand
TCCAGAATAGGGTTATAGACGACAGCCAGCACCGGCTCACCTGCTTCCCATACGCCGAGTGAGATTGCAAGGTGCGGGATGCCGTGAACGAAATTGGTCGTACCGTCGATCGGGTCGATATAGATCGCCTTCTCATAGTGGTAATTCCCCTGATGGCTCTCTTCTCCTACCAGTGTATATCCGGGGAATGCCTCTTTGAGCTGATTGATAATAAATGTTTCGGTTTTGACATCAAATTCGGTGACCAGATCGACCACTCCTTTGTGTGAGACCTCTTTGTGGGAAACATATCCCTCTTTGACGATCTCACCTGCTTCCAGTGCTATTTGTTTTAATCTATCTATATTCATAGGAACGATTATAGTATAATCTCTCTATGAAGAATAAGATAATGATGCTGTTATTGTCTCTGATGGTGCTTATGATGGGGTATTTTGGACTGCAGGCTTATTCGCAGGCAAGGAAGTATGAGCAGAGTACCCAAAAACTGGTCATGGAGAAGGATGTTTCAAAACAGGCTGAATACCAGGCGAAAGCGTGGATGGAGAAGTTGAGTCTGGGATATTATGCCAATGAGAAGCGCCTTTTGCGCGAAGAGCTCATCAGAGCCCAAGAAGTGCATCAAGTGGAGGCGAAGCGTTACACCCTCTATGTGATGGGCTTGTTAACAGCAATTCTAATCAGTTCTTTGCTGGCAGGGTTGAGGTTTTTCACCTTCTTTGGTGCGCTATCGGCGTTGGTCGTACTCTATTTTGGCCTCTTTACACTGCTTCTCACCGTGACGATCCATAAAGAGCTGGAGTATGTCGGTGATGTCGTACTCTCTTTTGAGTCTAAAAGCCTTTTGGGATCTGTCGTGAAACTCTGGGAGAGTGGTGATATCGCTATAGCACTGGTGATCCTGCTCTTTTCTGTACTGATACCGCTCTTTAAGACGCTTTCTTTGATGTTTGTTGCTGTCGTAATGGAGAGCAGGTTTGCGCACGGTATCGTGAAGTTTTTCAAAGTGATCGGAAAGTGGTCGATGCTTGATGTCTTTGTCGTGGCTACACTCTTGGTCTACCTGACGGGCAATGGTTCGGATGTAAGTCATGCTGAGGTGCAGGTAGGGCTTTACTTCTTTCTTGCCTATGTATTTGTCTCTATGCTGGTGAGTTTGAGTGCGGATAGGATGCTGAAGAAATCAGTGAATAGTGAATAGTGTCGGTAAGCGAACACTGTTCGCTTCTCTTTATCTTGGAAGTGGAGAGATTGTCCCCGATCCAGCGAGATTACATCGAGAGGATGACGTTGTTTACTAAATCCTAAAGTTAGATCACCATCTCCACATCTTTGTGATCTTGAAAGTATTTAAAAATCCTGTCTCTCTCTTCCTGGGTATCAACGACACATGAAGCGTTATAGGTGGTGAACTTTCCTGTCCTGGATTTGTTACCAAGTGAGCAGAGGTGCTCCTTCTCTCCCATTGCCTCTTTGATGCAGGCCAATAGGGCATCCTTATCCCGTCCAATGAGTTTGAAGCCCCATTGTGTCGGATATTCGATCTGTGGTTTTTCCTGTGTGTTCTTATCTAGTATCATACTTTCTCCCTAGACCCTTGTGAAGTCGCCGGATTTTCCACCAGACTTGCTTTCCAATTGGATGTTTCTGATCACCATACCCTTATCGATCGCCTTGAGCATATCATAGATGGTCAGCAGTCCTGTGCTGACTCCGGTCAGGGCCTCCATCTCCACGCCGGTTTGTCCCTTGAGCTTCGCGGTGACGGTCAGTTTGAACCCGGGAAGTTCGGGGAGCTCCTGGATATCCGTTTTCACCGACGTCAGCATCAGAGGATGGCACATGGGGATAAGAGTGCTAGTCTGTTTCGCCCCCTGTATCGCAGCGATGACCGCAGTCTGCAGGACCGGCCCTTTCTTTGCGGTATTGGCAATGACGGCATGATACGCTTCGGGTGTGACTTCGATCATGCCTGAAGCCACGGCAATACGTGTAGTGTTCTCTTTATCAGAGACGTCCACCATTTTGGGTTTGTTTTGTTCATCTAAATGTGTAAGATCCACGCTGTTCCTTTGAAATGTTTCCAAATGATTATCAAGTTATTTTATCATAATTTTATAGTGAACAATCAAACAACCTGACGAACAAAAGATATAGTTGACGCTTTTTCTTTTAAAACTATTGACTTTCATCATCAAAAAGAGTAAGATAGTAAAAATGAGAAAGGAAATAGAATGATATATGGCTACATAAGACAGCTTCACGGTTTGAGCAGCCTGTCAGAACAGCAACGTGATATTCTCTCTTTTTCATTGGCTAATGATATTCAGATCGACAAAGAGGTAGTGGAGTATTCAATCAGACCACTAAAGATAGAAGAAAGAAAAGAGTTTGAGGAGTTTTTGCACTCTTTATCCGAGGGGGATAGCATAGTCGTCTCAACGCTCTCTGTGCTCAGCCAGCGTGCTGAGGAGTTGATCAAACTGATCAACTGTGCACTGAGCAAAGAGGTTGTACTGTATGTCACGTCTCCCAAAAGGATCATTAATAAGACAACGAAAATCCTGGATCTCTTTCCTCTCCTCAATGACTTAAGAGAGGCTGAAGCATCCAAGAGCACCCAGATAGGGCGCCCAAAAGGAAGCAGATCCTCTTCAAAGTTCGATACATATAAAGCTCAGATCATGGATCGTCTCCTAGAGGGGATGAGTGTGAGTGCAATCGCACGTGAGCTTGGGGTGAGTCGAAGTTCTCTTAAAGATTATATCGAGTCAAGGAACCTTAGGGAATTGGTCGAAGGCTCTTGGTTGGAGGTCAATCTTTCAAACGGGATGAAGGAGAGTGAGGATAGGGTGCTGATCTGTCCTTTTGAAAAAAATAAACTAAAAGATGAGGTATTGTAACATGGAAGCAACAGCTGAAAAAAAGAAAATCAGTAAAAAAGAGTACTTAAAGGGATGGATCCCTTATAGTGTAAAACGATACTGGGCATATCTGATCGCTACGATTATGGGTATCAGTATGCCTTGGATCACCATCAATGGAAACCATCTTTTCTTGCTCAGTTTTGATCATAAAAAGTTACACCTGGCAGGTGTCGTGTTTGATATGCAGGAGCTCTACTTGATGCCTTTCCTCTTGATGCTTCTCTTCCTTGGAATCTTTGCCGTGACTGCGGTAGGCGGGAGAGCATGGTGTGGATGGGCCTGTCCGCAGACAATCTTCAGGGTCATCTATAGAGACCTGATCGAAACAAAGATCCTTGGACTACGTAAGCGTATCAGCAACAAGCAAAAAGAACCTGATATGAGTAAAGCGGAGAATAAAGTGAAAAAAGTGATCGCTATTTTGATGTGGTCAGTCCTTGCACTGTTGGCTGCAGCGAACTTTATGTGGTTCTTTGTTCCTCCTGAAGAGTTCTTTGCCTATATCATGAATCCTGCTGAACATAAGGTATTGCTTGGATTTGTTCTTGGCTTGGCCGGTTTCCTGATCGTGGATGTTGTATTCCTTAAAGAGGATTTCTGTGTCTATATCTGTCCATATAGCCGTGTTCAGTCGGTACT
>JACXUO010000093.1 GCA_014763885.1 Campylobacterales bacterium | reverse complement strand
CTTCAACTATATCCCGATCCTCAATCTCTTTGCCCCGGTATTTGCACAGATACTCTTTTTGCACCACCTTTTAAAAAGTAAAAAGTAAAAAGTAAAAAGGAAGTAGGAAGTAGGAAGTAGGAAGTAGGAAGTTTGCATAGTTGAATTTGAGTCAACCTTAATTGGAACCTAAAATTTCTAATTTCTAACTCTTTGCCTTCTCTTTCTTTTGCGTTCTCTCTTTCCTGCTGGAAGTCGAAAAAACGATCAGATCATCTGCGCTTCTCACATACTCCGGAACCGTCTCAAAACTTTTTCTCATCACCTGGTAGGCACAGTAGGCATCACTGTAGGCCCTGTGGTGGGTTGCCATATCAATACCCAAAAAGTCTATCAGGTAAGCCAGGCCATAACGTTCGCACTCAAAGGTACGTCTGGCAAGATCGATCGTACAGAGTTTCGGGTTGCCTATATTGCCGAGCCCGAAACGCTCAAAAGAGGCATCCAGAAAACTATAATCAAAGTCAGCATTATGCGCGACAAATACCGAATCGCCCATAAAGTGGCGCAAATCGGTCAGAGCCTCTTTCCTGCTGGGAGCGCCGATCAGGTCCTGGGGTTCTATCCCCGTGATCTTGGTGATATATTCCGGCAGAAAAGCACACTCCACAAAGGTTTCAAAGCGATCGATGATCTGACCGTCCTCTACCAGTACTGCACCGATCTCAATGACCTGGGAATCCCCGGGTTTGCTTCCGTTGGTCTCGATATCTATGACACAGTACCGCTGTTCATAATAGGGGGTAAAATAGGTATCCAGCTGATAGGTGCCGTCCTCCCTTTGTGAGATAGGGAGCTGACATCAACACCGTAAAAACCGTATGCTCTTGCTTCATGGACATTTTCCGGGGTAAGCCCCCCTGCCAGAATGATCCTGGAACAGTCAACCCCTTTGAACCATGCGAGGTCAAGACGTTCTCCGGTTCCGCCGTAGGCATCGCTGTGTATATCCACCAGGCGGTATCTGTGATCGAATTTTTTGATATCTTCAGGATGCTTTACCCTCACGACCGGCAGTACCTGCTCGTGCAGCTGGTTGAGCGACTCTTCATCCACCTCAAAGTGTATCTGTGCCCGGGAGATATCGGTATATTTGCAGATCGTATCGATCGTCTCCACCCCCTCATTGACAAAAAGTCCTACAGTTTCCACAAAAGGAGGCAGCTTGTCAATGATCTTTTTTGCTGCTTCGGGACTGATATATCGGGGAGATTGATGATAAAAAACAAACCCCAGCGCATCTGCACCGCACTCTATTGCGTGCAGCGCGTCTCTCAAATTGGTAATCCCGCAGATCTTCACTCTTAGTTTTCTATTTTTCACCTGAACCACCCTAATACCCTCAAGAATTTATTTTAATGAAGCGATCGCTTTTGCTACACCCTCAGGATGCTTATATACATAAGATCCGGCTACGACAACATCTACACCTGCCGCTTCCAGTTCTTTTACATTCACATCGTTGACCCCGCCGTCTACCTCGATCAGGCATGCCGGATTTCTTTTTTCAATCAGTGCCTTCAGGCGCTTCGCTTTTTCTATCACCGAAGGGATAAATTTCTGCCCGCCAAATCCCGGATTGACACTCATCAAAAGCACCATATCGATATCTTCGAGCAGAAACTCGATCGCTTCCGGCGGCGTATGCGGATTGAGCACGACTGCGGGACGTATCCCCAGGGACCTGATCTTCTGAACCAGACGATGCGGATGTTTCTCCTCTTCTATATGAAAGGAGATAAATCCTGGTTTCAACGGTGCAAAAAGGTCGACAAAAAAGGTATTGTTCTCCACCATCAGATGAATATCAAGCGGTTTGGTGGAAGCTTCTGCTACAGACTCCACGACAACCGGTCCTATCGTAAGGTTCGGTACAAAATGTCCATCCATTACATCTACATGCACAAGATCGCATCCCCCTTCGCAGATCGCCTCTACGTCCTTTGCCAACGCTCCAAAATTTGCCGATAAGATACTCGGTGCTACTAACATAGTGTCCCTATATGATATAATTTGTAGTTATTATAACAAAATATAGATGATAAGCCGCCAAATATCGGCTGCGTCGGAAAGAAGAATCATGAAAAATCTCTTCTCTTCTGACCTAAATGAGAGTGTCGATTGATATTAAGCAAAAATTATGGTCATTTACTCTATAATCGCACAAAATATTGACCTCATTACTAATACAGGTTGAATTTATCTATTATAACTATAAAGGAATTATCATGGCAAGAAGATGTTCAGTATCCGGAAAAGGTCCACTTGTTGGAAATAACGTATCACACGCGAACAACAAGACAAAAAGAAGACAACTTCCAAACCTTAGATCAGTAAAGATCACGCTTGAAGACGGTACAACAAAGAGAATCAAAGTGGCTGCTTCTACACTCAGAACAATGAGAAAGAAAGCTGCACAAGCTGCAGCTAACTAGTATCCCACACTGCGGGATACACACCTTTGGGTCCTGTCCAAAGATTCAAAAAGTTTCTCGGCTGGAGAAGCGCCCCAAAACCGCATATTACACTAAATGACGAGTTCTATGGTCATTTAGCACCCTTCAGACTCCCCCTTATTCTAACCGTACTCATGATGCTGATCGGTACGATGGGCTACATGATCATTGATGACTTCCCTCTGATGGAAGCGATTTTTCAAACAGGGATTACGTTTACCACTGTTGGATTCGGAGAGATCGCACCGCTTTCGGATGCAGGACGTATCTTTACGATCACACTGATTATCTTTGGATTTATCCTCTTTTCTATCTCCATAGGGGTCATCGTAGAAATGGTCAAGACGGGTGAGTTTCAAAAAACTGCAAAGGAGCGTAAAATGCTTTATGAGATTGCAAGGCTAAAGCAGCATTTCGTTGTCTGTTACCACAATGAATATACCATTCAGGTAACCAAACACCTCAGAGCGAACCATATCCCTTTTGTGGTAGTCGACCCCAGAGAGGACCTCGAAGATATTGCAAAAAAATATCACTATCCCTATTTTGTTGCGGCTGAGCCACATACGCAGGAGGGGATACTCAAGTCACACCTCTCTTCGGCCAAAGGGGTGATTGCCCTGGCTGACAATATCGCTGACAACATTGCTACGATCGCTTCTGCACGCCTTTATGAGAGAGAAATTCACAGAGGACAACCCTACCTGATCATCGCCAATGCCAAAAACAGCGAGGATGACCAGAAGCTGCTGAAACTGGGTGCCAACAAAGTGGTGACGGCAACCAAACTGCTTGCACAGCGTATCAACGCCATGGCAGCGCGTCCCGATATGGAAAACCTGCTTCAGGAATTTCTTTATAAACAGGATACGCCTCTGGATATGGAAGAGGCAAAAGTTTCAAAAACCTCATGGCTGGCACTCAAAAAGATCAAAACAGCGAGACTTCGCGATGTCGCCAACGTGACGATCATCGGTATCCGTCAGCGGGATGACAAATTTATCCCGATGCCAAATGGAGAAACGATCATCATGCCAAAGTCAAAACTTTTGCTGATCGGTACCAGCGAAGGGATCGCAAAAGCAAAAAGCCTGATCAGGCGCAAAGAGAAACCTGAAGAACTGAAGTACGTCTAAGGCACTTCTTTTCTTCTCGCCACTCATCCAATCTATGAATCAAATGGAGAATCAACAATGTATACAATCATACCTTTAGAAAAAGGGCTGGAGAATGTTAAAGGGTTTTACTGCGGTGCAACCAATGTAGGGCTGCGAACCAACTCCGAAGACGGGGATGTCGCGTTTATCCGTTCGGAAGTTCCCTGCGATGTGAGTGCAGTCTTTACGCAAAACAAGTTTCAGGCAGCACCGATCAAACACTTTCAAAAATATCCGGAAAACTTCCAGACCGATTTCGTGTTGATCAATGCAAAAAATGCCAATGCGATGACCGGAGAGAAAGGCGTCGAGGATATCGATATCCTGATGTCAAAACTCTCGGGAAAGATCAATGTCCTCAACCCCGTGATGGCCTCGACCGGTGTGATCGGCTACCGTCTGCCTCTTGATAAGATCACCTCCGCTTTCGACACGCTTGAATTCAATGGCAAGGACTCCGATCAAGCTGCCCGTGCGATCATGACAACTGACAGTTTCAAAAAAGAACTTGCTTATAGAGTCGAGTTAGAAAACGGAGAGAGCTTCCATATCGCTGCGATCTGTAAAGGTGCGGGAATGATCAATCCCGCAATGGCGACAATGCTCTGTTTTATCACCACGGATGCTGCTATCCCCAAAGCAGATATGGATACGTTGCTTGCAGGGAGCACCGAGCGATCATTCAACCGTATCTCTGTCGACGGGGACACCTCCACCAACGATACCGTCCTGCTGCTTGCGAACAAAACTTCAGGCAACTACCACAAAGAGGCCTTCAAAGAGGC
>JACXUO010000023.1 GCA_014763885.1 Campylobacterales bacterium | reverse complement strand
CCTTTGATCTTCCTATAGAGCCGTATCGCTTCCCATGCACGTCTCTCCTTGTCTCCGCCAAGAAGCAAAATATACTTCACCCCTGCAGGGATATGCCCGATCTTTTCATACCGGGATTCCAAAGGCAGCAGCAGGAGGCTGCTCAGATGCGCATGCGTTACCACCCCGAACCAGAGAACAGTTCCCAGTAAAAACTGTTTCGCCCTTCTGTGATTGCCCTGATGAAGGAGCCATAGAGCGATGAGGAGCATCATAAGACCAAGTGGCATCGGCATCAACAACCAGGCGATGATCTTTTTAATGATAAACGCTACTCCTATCTCCATATCTATACTCCATTAACCAACATATAGACGATCGTTGCAACAATAATCAGAACTCCCGCTGCCCATACTTTTTTGTCTCGCTTGCTGCATGGGGTCACCAGGGTGTTCTCCTGAAGTTTATCATAGATCGCTGCCAACGCTTCTGCTTTTGCCTTCACGGAGTCCCTAATCGCAGCATACTTTCGTTCTACAAAGCATTCTGCCTCCTCTTTGCCGGAGAGGATCGCCTGTAAACGTACACTGTTGCTTTCAAAGAACCGGTACATTTTGGGATAGCTGCGGCACCGGTGTTGCATTGTCTCAAAGATCTTGTCGGGCAGATTGAGAGTGGAGATAAATCCGGGGGCCTCTTCTCCCCATAACATTTCATAGCGCTCCTGTAAAACACCAAATCCATACTCAAGGCTATGCATATGCCAGTGTATCCAGATCGCATCGGGATGGTCGGAGACAAACGCGAAAAATCGTTGAAGAAGAGAGGCTTCAAGTTCCTGCAGAGCACTCTGCATAGCAGGATTTTTTTGCATATCCTCCATAGAAAAAGTGACCACCTGTTTCGTCACGGTATCGCATACACCGATCGCCGTGACATAGGAGGTGCGTTTGGGGATCAGGCTCGCGCAGGCATAGTGTACCGTGAACTGCTCCGGCATCATACCGACCTTCGAAAGCTTTTGATAATCAGAAAGATGACAACGATTTCGACAGTAATCAGCAGATAGTGCAGAGTGTAGACCTGCGGCTGATTTTCAACAATGCCAAACTGATCAAGCAGACGGTAAAAGAGATACGAACCGGCCATCCCTGAAAGATACCCCATCTGTTTTGCCGTATCCAGGCGGGTCAGGAGTCTGTCTTCCCCCAGCAGGAGCGTCTCCACGCGCACCAGATAGCTGCCGAAGACAAACGTCGCCTGATATCCGATATAGACGATCAGTGCAGTCTGGTAGGTATAGGGATAGAACAGAAAGTAGCACATAACCAACAGCAGCACGATCTCTACAAAGAGAGAGATCCGAAAGAACCACTCTGCATTCAGTATATAGCTATAGAGCCTTGCGATCAGCAGCATCCCTGCAGCGAGTACCACGCCTCCAAGGGAGTAGACCGAGGGTTCAAGGGGCGTATAGATCGTGAAGATCGCCCCCACGCTCAACCCCAGAAGCAGGGAGTTGAAGAACTTATATCTGATAAACCATTGCGGGATAAGTCTTAACATAAGTGATTATAACCTATTTGTGTGAAGAGATGCATCCCGAAAGGGATTGCACCTAAAAGCTGTATCTGATTTTGGCGTACACAGCTCTGCCTTCTGTCGCATAGCCGTAGACAGACTGGTAGGCTTTGTCAAAGATATTTTTCGCGTTGAGTGTCAGTTTGATCTCTTCGGTGAGCTCTCTGGAGTAGTTCAGATTCCATAAGGTGTAGTTGCCTGTACTCTCTCCGAACTCTTCTCTATCCCCGATATACTGTGCAGTCACTCCATAACTGCTGGAGTCAGTATAGTACTCTGCAGAGAGGTTCAGTGTATCTTTCGGACGTCTGGGAAGATCACTGCCATCTTCTCTCTTTGCTTCAAAAAGATGTGTGTAATTTGCCGTAAGGTTAAGGTTTATTGTCTTAAACTTGTACATACTTTCTGCTTCCAGTCCTTTGAAAGCAGAGGTTCCCTCAATATTATAATACCCAGAGTTCACCATATCATAGTCGATACTGTCCTCTACTTTGTTATCAAAATAGGTAACAGACAACAGCTCTTTATAGTATGCTGAAAATTCATATCCTTTGGTAAACGCCGGTTTCAATGGATTGCCGAATACCACGTTGGCCAATTGATAGGTACTTGGGGCATCATAAGAGGTATAGTAGTTTGCCCCTGCACCAAATCCGGGAAGCTTTTGACATGCATGTTTCACCCCGGCCTTAAAGGTCACTTTGTTCTCAAACTGGTCAAAGTTGTCATATCTTACATTAGTCTCGACAAGCGTATCTGTGAGTACTCTATATAGATTCGATAGATAGACCGCTTTATTGGTATAGTCTGCCTGACTCGCAGGGTAGTTATTATACTGGTTGAAACCGTCAATATCTTTATATTCCAATCCCAGTACTGCTTTTCCTGCTGCATACTCATAACTGTTGATCATACCAAACTCTTTGAGCTTTGCTTCATAGACATTGACCCCATCACCGTAAGCCCCGGTAGTATAGTACGTTCGTTCATACTTCCCTTGACTCGCATAGAGATTCGCACGATAATCATCAAACCTGTAATGATACTGCAGTGCTGTATTTTCCTGATCCGACTGCGCATGCGAGTAGTCGTCTTCAGCCTGACCTGCTGACCAGGAATCATCATACTCCGTCTCTGTCTTGATACGGTTGTAGCTGAGTTGAACCTCATTGTTTTCATCAAACTGATACCCGAGTTTCAGGTTGATGTTTTTATTGGTATAGCCATCTTTTTCGGCTTCTCTTGGGGCTAAAGCAGAAATTCCTTCAGTATCAAGATAAGAGGCAAGCAGCTGTGCACTGAGTTTGTTATCCCTGTATCCGATATCCGCATCTATCCCTTTGGTCTGGTAGGAGCCGTAAAGCAGACTCAAAGACCCATGTGTTCCATTTTGAGCTGTTTTAGTAATGATATTGATCACACCCGCACTGGCATTTGGACCCCAGATACTGCTTGCCCCTCCTTTGATGATCTCTATTTGCTGGATATTCTCCGTGGTAAGACTCTCAAGCAATGCCGTGTTGTTGGTAGTACTCGGGTCATTGAGGCGCATACCGTCCAGAAGTACCAATACTTTGCCTGAGTCCGCACCTCTGACAAAAAATGAAGTCTGCTGTCCAAGTCCCCCTGAGTGTGTCACCGAGATACCTGCCACCGTGTTGATCGCCTGTGCCACAGTCTGGTATCCGTTTTCCTCCAGCTCTTCTGAGGTAATGACAGTAATCGTTGAAGTAGTATCCTCAATCGAGTGTTCGGTCTTGTTTGTGCTTGTAACCGTGATCGGTTCCAGCTCGGCTGCATAGGTATGGAGTACCAGCAGCAATGATGCTGCCATAGAGAGTTTGATCGTGTTGTTCATGGTTTATCCTAATATAAAAAATTTGTGTTTTGTTTTTAAAAAATATGAGGGGTTAGGATAAGAGAAGGGGGAGAGGTCTTTCGCTCGAGAGCTTCGAAGGCATCCTTGTGGTACTTATAGTTACTGTCACTCTGCGAAAGCTTATGCAGTGTCGAGTACATCGCGATAATGGCAAATGAAAAGTACCGTTTGGTATAGCCTCGTAAATATTTCATGGCCGAATTTTAGCGATATAGGCTTAAAACATCAGAAGGTCAACAGCACCTTCCCTGTCTTTGCACCATCCTGTTGAGAAGAATATACAGAAGCACGACGTTAAGGATAAAAAGCACCATGGGAAGCGTCTGTTCGATATCCTGTTCCAGATGCACCCCTATCATCACATAAATCGCCTGCAGGACTACCAGAAAACGGACCGTTGTTTTCGTAGAGTTTCCGAAAAACTCCTGTAGAAGATGGTGCATATGGCACTTGTCCGCGCTGAACATAGATCTTCCGTTTTTCTTTCTCCGTATCATCACGACAAAGGTATCAAGAAGAGGGACGGCAGCGATAAAAAGCACAGCGACAGCCGGGATATAAGCAAGTGATCTGATCGCGAGTACAGAGATAAGAAATCCAAGGGTCAACGATCCGCTGTCTCCCATAAAGATCTGCGCAGGATTCCAGTTGTAGATCAAAAACGCAAACAAAGCAGCAATAAACGCCCCGGAAAATACCATCATAAAAAGGTCATCATGGAGAGAGCCGATATAAAAAAATGCACTCAGTATCACGATACTGAGAGAACCTGCCAAACCATCCAACCCGTCGATCAGGTTCAGGGCATTGGTAAATCCCATTACAGCAAAGAGCGTAAAAGGCAGTGCCAGCCATCCCAAAGAAACAGGAATCCCGAAATAGATCCCGACAGCATCAATACAGATCCCATCGAGATAGACGATCACCGTCGCAAGTGCCAGTACGACAAATTTGGTCCGGGGCGAAGTATCCCGATGGTCATCGATTACCCCCACGATAAACACCAAAAAAACTGCCAGAAGTATCTGCCAATGATCTGCCAGCAGCTGAAAATAGAAAAAAGGAAGTATGATCGCAACAGCGAAGTAAAAACCGATCCCCGCACCTCTTGGGGTATGCACCTTATGCGCACTGCGGCCATTTGGGATATCCATCAAGCCCCATTTTGGAGCGTTAAGGATAACAATACGGATCAATACAAGGGAGAGTAGAAACACCCCGATAAAGGCACCATACATCAGACGTTAATCTTTAAGGTATTTGATCGTAACAAACGGCGATGCAATCTTCGAAATCGTTTCAAACGGTGCAGTGAAATTGTTGGAAGCGACCCTGAACTCTTTCCATCCGTCAGGCTGTACATAGACGATATCATTGGGTCTGAGCATCAGTTCAGCATAGTTCATTCCGTCAAAATCCGTAAGATCCACACTTCTCATCACCAAACCGTTCTGCGGGTCATTTGAAACAATGATGATGTTGTCTCTTACCGCTGAATCCTTCAGGTCCCCTGCAAAAGCAAGTGCTTCAAAAAGCGTCATTTTCTCTTTGTCAAGCTTTACGACACCCGGATTTTTCACCTCTCCGAGGACATAGATCCTTTTGTTCATCACCTCAAGGTAGACAGAGGGGGTCCTCAGATAGGTTTTATAGGCATCTGTGATACGGTCAGCCGCCTGTGTCTGGGTAAGGCCTGCCACTTTGATCTTGCCGATCAGAGGCATCGTAATATATCCAGCGGCATTGACCAGGATCCCTTCGGAGTTCATATTCTGGCCAAGATCCTGCAGTGCCACAGCGGAAGTCTGTTCAGGATTCTTGTAGAGTATAATATCCAGACGATCCTGGGGAAGGATACGGTATTCGATGCTCTGGCTTGTCACTTTTGCAGGTCTTTTGCTCTCTGCATTTTTCGTCTGCATCAGCTTATAGTTCGAATCTCCTGAACACCCGTTTAGCAAGAAAAGCAAACCGATAATAACCCATAGTGTATTTTTTGACATAAAGTCCCCCTTTTATTCAACTGACAAAATGGTACAGCGATCTCTCTTTATAAAAGCTTATCTTTAGCTATAAACTTTCATTGAGAATCGTGTTGTTTCCGAAAATCCCATACAATATCTCATCGTTCAGTACCTCGCCGAGTGTCTCTGCCTGCTTCATGCGATGGATATCAGAACCGAGAAAATCTATCATCCCCGCCCCACTCAGGAATTCGGCTTTCCGCTTTGCCTCCTTCCCGTAATGCGCGCTGAAGGAGTTCAGGTTGACCTGAAAAAAGACCCCTTTTTCTTTCATCGCTGCATACTCTTTTTCCAACTCTTTGATATAGCGGTATCTCTCCGGGTGTGCAAGCATCGGTTTAAAACCGGCAGCCTGGATCTCAAAGATCATTGTATCAAACTCCAAAGGCTTTGAGATATAGGAGGTCTCGATCAGCAGATACTCCCCGATAGTGAGGATGTCCGGATCTTTCAGCTGAGTATAGAAGCCGTCATCAAGATAGTACTCTGCGGCTGCATCGATCTCGATATCGATCTCTTCCTCTTTTGCAGCCCTGCGCAAAGCCTCCAAGCCCTCCCGTACGAGCCTGGGCGTATTTTTGTATCCGTCAGACATGATATGCGGGGTCGTAATGACCTTTTGATACCCAAGCGCTTTCATCATCCTAAGCAGCAGGATACTCTCCTCCATATCTCTGGCTCCATCATCAATCCCCGGGATCAGGTGCGAATGGATATCCGTATGGAGTTGGGGAATCACCTCTCTTGGAGGTTTCTTTTTTTTCCTGAAAAAAGAGAAGATCACTTTTGATCTTCCTCGTAGTAGCCGTAACCATTACCGTAGCCATACCCGTAACCTCCGGCCCCGCTTTGCATATCATTGATGACCAGACCAAGGCCCGGGATATCATTGAGCTCTGTGATCTTTTCCAGATGCTTGATATACTCTTTTTTCGAGACATTGGCCCTGAAGATATAGAGGCTGATATCTGCATAATTCATCAACGTTCTTGCATCGGTTACCAGGCCGATAGGTGGCGTATCCAGGATTATGACATCATAGACCTCTTTGAGTTTCTCCAGGACTTTTTCCATCATCTGCCCCTGGATCAGTTCGCTCGGGTTGGGCGGTATCGGGCCGGAGGTGATGACGTCGAGATTCTCATACGGGGTAGACTGGATCACATCCTTCAGCATCGCCCGTCCTGCCAGGAGTGAGCTCAGTCCTTTCCCCAGATCGATACCGAACCGCTCATGCAGCGTAGGCTTTCGCATATCCAGATTCAGGATAACCGTCTTCTTCCCTGCCATACTCATAATGGCTCCCAGGTTGATACCTACGGTGGTCTTCCCCTCACCGCTGATCGTGGAGGTGGTGGCGATCACCAGACTCTCTTTTTCATAGGCCATAAACTGCAGGTTGGTTCTCAGGTTTCTGAAGGCTTCGGAGACACCTGACTTCGGCGAGCTGAATACCTTGATCTCCCCCTTTTCACCCTCTTTGATATGGGGGATATTGCCAAGAAGCGGGAGGGAGCTTCTCCTGGTGATCTCCTCCTCCTCTTTGATACGGTCATCCAGGAACTCTCTCAAAAATGCGACAGCCACACCGACGATCAGCCCGAGTATCAGCCCGACCAGTACGATCAGTTTTCTTTTGGGTTTGATCGGGTAGTCAGGATAGAGCGCATGGTCGATGACCCTGTTGTTGCTCACTGTTGCCGCCTTGACCATCGCAGTTTCCGAACGTTTCTCCAGAAGATAGGAGTAGATCTTCTCATTGACCACAAACTTGCGCTGCAGCTGGCCGAACATTCTCTCATCTGCCGGAAGCTGTTCGAGTGTCGCCCTGTACTTTGCGATGGAGTGCTCAAGTAGCTCTCTTTTCTCTTTTGTGCTTTGTTTGAGGTTTTTTACCGTAGAGGCGATCCCTTTTTTCAGTTCAGCGATCATCTTTGTGAGCTTGACCACTTCAGGATACATCTCCGTATAGTCTTCACGCAGAAGCTTCTTTTCGATGATCGTATCCTGCAGTTTTTTGATCATTGCAGAGAGGCTCGGATCACTCAGGCTCAGGTTCGCCACGGAGATATTCTCCAGCCCTTCACCCGATTTGATCTGCTCATACAGGGTATTCAGCAGCTCTTCCTGTATCCCGACCACGGAGAGCTGGCTTTCATAGTCACTGATCTGTTCAATCGTTTTCTGTGCCTTGGCGCTCAGCTCAACAGTCTGGGAACTTCGTTTGAACTCTTCCAGTTTCAACGCCGAACTTTTGAGGTTTTCGGTAATATACTTCAGCTGCTCCTCGATAAATGCCAGTTTTCTCTCCGCTTCCTGCGTTTTGTTTTCAATATTTTGCCGGATATACGCTCTTGCCAGGGCATCTGCGAACTCCTGTGCACGCAACGCTACGTTGTCCTCATAGGAGATCTGCAGGATATTGGAGTATTTGGAGAGCTGCTCCACACTGACTCCGCCCTGTGCGATCAAGCCGCTCTCTTTTGGATCATAGACAACAAAACGGTACTTGCTCTCGGCCGGTTCTTTCGTACGTACGATGTTGAGATGGAAATGCTCCGTGCTCACCTCTTTCCCGTACTCATGGAGCTCATCATAGCTCCATGCTTCACCATTCTCATCCAGCACCTCTTCACCATTCTCATCCAGCGCCTCTTCAACAACCAACCTATATGACTTTTCATCCACAGGATAGAAGTCAAAAGAGATACCGTAGCCTCTCAGCATCCCTACCTCAAACGGGCTTGCTTTATAGAGCTCTACTTCCTTGAATCTTCGTGTCGTGTAGTAACGGTGGGTCACATCCACTTCCTCTGCAGCTTTTTGCGAGAGAAATCTTGACTTGATGATCTCAATCTCAGTCTCTGCATTGGCTGCATCACCGGACATCGCCATACTGAGCATATCCTGTCTTGCCATATACCCATATCTCTCTATTCCTACCTCGACCGTTGCGGATGCTTTGTAGACATTGGGTTTAAAATAGGCGATATAACTGCTTACGATCACTGCCAGAAGTACAAAAAGAGTGATCATCACTTTGTAGCGGTAGATCGTGGAAAATATCTCCCGGATATCGATCTCATCCTCTTCTATACGATGTAAATTGCTGGTCATTATTCCCCCTGATAGTTAAAAGTTTTTATTGGTTGTTTATTCTCTATTTTTCAGTATCTCTGTATAAAACTATGATGTAGATCTATACACAAATACGATACACTATGTTTAAATAAAAGAGGGGAAACCTCTTTTATTTTTAAAAATTATACATTACACCGACAGTCACAGAATCTACACTGACTTCTGTTACACTACCTGCATAGATACCCTCAAAGTCATTCGCCAGGAATTTATAGTCGGCAAAGAGATCAACGTTTTCATTGATCATATACGATAGACCCAATCCCCACTGAAAACCGCTCTCATCCACATCTGCGATGAAACCGTCAACACCATCCATCTGCACATTTCCATATCCCAGCAATCCGTAGATCGTAACATTTTCAGTTACAGGATATTTAGGCTTGGCAAAGATACTCCATCCATCCATCTCTACTATATCTTCATAGGCAATTGATGTTGTATATCGTGCTTCTACAGCGAAATGGCGATGGAATTCATAACCAACAATAAAATCAAGATTACCGAGTCTGTCCTGTCCGTATTCTTCACCAAAGAAGTCTAGACTTGCATGCGTATCCCTTGCACTGACAGCTGCAATTCCAAGTCCTGCATAGAAGTTGTTCTCGCTTACTTCCTTTACTACCGGAACCTCCACAACCGGTTCAACTTCAACTAAATCTCCGCCGGCCATCAATAGACCACTCGTAGCAACTAACGCCAAAGACAATAACAACTTTTTCATTTTATACTTCTCCTTTTGTTTAATTTATCTCAAATAATATCAAAAAATAAATACTATTTACATATTCTTCTCTATCGTTCTGCCCAGCTTTTTTTCGATTGCCGTAATAAAATCCATCAGTTTTACCGGATTCTGGTTGCCGATATTGTAGATTTTGTAAGGGGCTGAAGAGGTAGAAGGGCGGCCGGTTTTACCATTCCATGATACATCCGGTTTTGCCGGGTTATCGATCACACGGATCACCCCCTCTACGATATCATCGATATAGGTGAAATCCCTGAGCATCTCACCGTAGTTGAAGACATCGATGCTTTTTCCTTCCAGTGCCGCCTTGACGAACAGAAAGAGCGCCATATCCGGTCTTCCCCAGGGACCGTATACCGTAAAGAAACGAAGCCCGGTCGTCCGGATACCGAAGAGGTGGCTGTAGGTATGCGCCATCAGCTCATTGGATTTTTTGCTCGCAGCATAGAGCGAGATCGGGTGGTCTACATTGTCATCCGTGCTGAAAGGGATCTTCTCGTTCAGTCCGTAGACGGAGGAGCTTGAAGCGTAGGAGAGGTTCTTGACATCATTGTTCCGACAGGCTTCAAGGAGGTTTATGAAACCGACGATATTGCTCTCGATATAGGCATCGGGGTTGGTCAGGGAGTAGCGCACGCCTGCCTGTGCCGCGAGGTTACAGACCGCATCAAACGCCTCCTCTTCAAAGAGCTTCATGATCGCTGTTTTATCTTCAAGGTTGAGTCTGACAAATCTGTGGTTCGGATGTGTTGAAGAGGTCAGGAATTCTCCATAGGAGATCTCTTCCCCTTCCTCCAACGTATGGATAAACCCTGCTTTTTTCAGTCTTCCGTATTTGACTCTCTGGTCGTAGTAGTCATTGATCGTGTCCAGACCGACAACCTCGTCTCCCCTCTCTGCCAGTTTCTCAGCCAAAGCGGCCCCAATAAAGCCGGCTGTCCCGGTAACCAAAATCTTCATTTTATCCAATCCTTAGTTTTCTCTGAATATATCTCTGGTATAGACTTTCTCTTTGACATCCAGCAACTCATCAGAGAGTCTGTTGGCAACAATCACATCCGCCTCTTTTTTAAAGCTTTCAAGATCTTTATAGACTTTGGAGTGGAAGAACTCATCCTCTTCCAGAACCGGTTCATAGACCGCCACTTTGATCCCTTTGGCTTTGATACGTTTCATGATCCCCTGGATCGCCGAAGCACGGAAGTTGTCACTCCCGGACTTCATCACCAGCCTGTATACGCCTACCACGCCGTCAGTACTACCGGTACGCTCTTTGAGCTTTGCGATGATCGAATCGGCGATAAAGTCCTTGCGTGTCGCATTGGCATCTACGATCGCCTGAATCAGGTTGTTCGGTACATCCTGGTAGTTCGCCAGAAGCTGCTTGGTGTCTTTGGGCAGACAGTACCCGCCATATCCGAATGACGGGTTGTTGTAGTGGCTTCCTATCCTCGGGTCAAGCCCCACCCCTTCAATGATCTGTTTGCTGTCCAGCCCGTGTGCCTGCGCATAGGAGTCAAGTTCGTTGAAGTAGGCCACCCTCATCGCCAGATAGGTGTTGGAGAAGAGTTTGATCGCTTCGGCTTCCGTAGAGTCCGTGAAAAGCACAGGGATCTCCTCCTTGATCGCCCCCTCTTTCAGCAGGTTTGCAAAGACCTCGGCACGCTTCGAGCGTTCACCCACAATGATACGTGAAGGGTAGAGGTTGTCATAAAGCGCTTTCCCCTCTCTCAGAAATTCCGGTGAAAAGAGGATATTCTCCGTACCGAATTTTTCTTTGATACTCTTTGTATATCCCACAGGGACCGTAGATTTGATCACCATCGTTGCCTCAGGATTGACCGCCAGGACATCGGAGATGACAGCCTCTACACTTTTTGTGTTGAAGTAGTTGGTCTCCGGGTCATAGTCGGTGGGTGTGGCGATGATCACAAAATCGGCATTTTTATATGCCTCTTCCTTATCAAGCGTGGCTTTGAAATTTAATGCTTTCGTAGAGAGGTACTCCTCGATCTCTTTGTCCTCTATCGGGGAGTGTTTCTTGTTGAGCATCTCTACTTTTTCCGGAATGATATCCAGTGCAATCACTTCATGGTGCTGTGCCAGCAAAATACCGTTTGAAAGGCCTACGTACCCTGTCCCTGCTATGGCTATTTTCATCTAGGCTCCTCGTAAATAAGGCCATTATTATATCCAATGGTTGATTACAGGAGTGTAACACTCCTAAAAACTCCACTTCCAGTTCAGATAGTATGTGTGCCCGAATGCTCCAAACTCACTCTCTTTTTCACCAAAATAGAGCATACTTCCCACACTCACTTTATGGTGGTCATCAACCGTATAGGTAAGCGTCGGAGCAGCAAAACTGCCGATTTGATCTTCCAGACTTGCGATCACCAGTAAAGCACCGCTCCAGGCAAGATCAAAATCATAGGAAAGAGAGGAACCCAGATAGAGATTGGAGTGAACCAGGTTGGCTGCAAGCTCATTTTTGAAGTAGAACAGCTGCTCTGTATAGGTAAATGTTTCAGAGCTGTAATACCCCTCCACCGTCCAGTTGATACCGTTCTGAAAGGCGTAGTCAAATCCCAGGATTGCCTGATAGAATGCTTCATCCAATATATTGCTTCGGTAGTATCCCCCTTCGCTTCGCCACTGTGCTCCGGTCTCAAAGAGGTCTCCCTCTATCTCAAACCCGTACATCCGGATATCATCACTGTAGATAAAACTCACACCCAGGTCGGCAAAGCCAAGGAATGCCTTGTAGCGGAATCCGTACTTCAAGCTCTCATCTTCCCTGAGCGATACGATCGCCTGTACCGTACTGAGCGCAGATAGTGCATAGCTGTAGCTTGCTGCCAACACCCCGTAAACCTCATCAGGTTCAAGGGCGAAAGCGTTTTTGGGATTGTAAAGATCGGTGGGGGTCCAGATATGCCCTACCCCCATCGATATCTTCTGTATCCCCACGGCAACCTGATGTTTCTCATCGGCATACCCGCCGTAAAGCCGGTGGATCTTGCCATAGATCGCACCCTGATCACTGCCGTAGTGATGAAAATCACTGTGTATATCAAAGGGGATATCCGGTTCAAGCGCTTCTATATACGCGAACTCCGGGCTCCCGATATAAGACTCCCCGGCATAGTTGACAAGATCAACGATCGCTGTCGTATAAAATGACGCAAAGGTAAGTGTATCATAGATCCTTAGGCGGTTGTAGTTATAGAGGTACCGTTCCTCGGCGTTATCCGAAACTGTTGCCGGGATAGCTGCCTGACTCAGGGTAAAGTTGCTGTTTTCAACACGGAACGCATTCTCATAGGCCTGCAGTGAAAGTGTCAAACAGACAATCAGGCTACATCTTTTCCACATGGCCGTCACTCAGTATGATCTGTCTTCTGCTCATCTCCACCACATAGTCATCATGGGAGGCAAAAAGGATCGTGGTCTTTTCTATCTCATTGAGATTTTTCATCATCTGCATCAGACGCTGGGAATTTTTGCTGTCCAGGTTTGCCGTAGGCTCATCCGCCAGCACAAGCCCGGGTTTGGCAGCCACCGCCCTTGCCACGGCGACACGCTGCTGCTGGCCACCGCTGAGTTCGTTGGGCATGGCTGAAAGCCGGTGATCTATCTCAAGGATCGCAGCCACCTCTCTGATCCGCTTCTCTATCGCTTCGTGATGATACCCCTGCAGCCTCATGATGAAGCCTATATTCTCTGCTACATTGAGCACCGGGATCAGGTTATAGGCCTGAAACACAAACCCGATATCCTGCAGTCTCAATGCCGCACGTTCCCGTTCATCAAGCTGCGTGATCTCCGTCTCACCGATCGTGATCCTTCCGCTGTCTACACTGTCAAGAGCACCGATGGCATTGAGCAGTGTTGTTTTGCCGCATCCCGATGTCCCGGTGATCACAGTGAACTCGCCATCCTCTATTACCAGGGAGATATCATCCAGTGCATGGACTTCACGCTGCGTATCTCTGTTGAAATACTTATGGACATGTTCGAGTCTTACCATCTAGTCTCCTTGTATCACCTCGATAGGATTGAGCATTTTCAGCCTGCGCAGCGGAAGCACGACCGAGAGCAGTGCAGCCAGCACGATCGCGGCAAAGGTCGTCGTAAAATAGTGGAACTTGATCGCTGCATACAAAATGCTTGCCATCCCAAACTCGGCAAGCCCCGCAGAGAAACGGCTCAGATCAAGTCCGTAGCTTTGCAGGTAGAGCAGTGCGCTGCTTCCCGCCACCACGCCAAAAATATAGCCTCCGGCTCCCAGTATCAATGCTTCATAGATCACCTGTGTACGTAAAAACCTGTAGGGTTCCCCTATCGCCAACACTATGCCGAACTCCCGGATACGCTCCAGGATGGAGACAAACATCACACCGAGTATGCCGATGAAGACCATCGTCATCACAATGGCAAAAGTGATACCGTTAAAGATATTGGTCATCACCTGCATCTGATCAAGTGCGGGGTAGAGTGCCTTCCAGCTATAGATCTCAAGGCCCGGCCATCCTTTTTCCAGCTTGCTTTGAAAGAGATCGATATCCACCCCCTCTTTCAGACGCAAGGCAACTTCAGTGGATTCATCCTCCCCCAGAGCGGTGATCGCTCTGCTTTTCTCCTGTGAAACAAAAATAGCGAGATCATCGATCGCCATATTCGTGGTCCGCACAAGCCCTTTGATACGCAGAGAGATCGCACTCAACTCCCCGTGGCTGTCCTGAGCCGAGAAGATGACTCTCTCCCCGACTTCAAGATTGAGATCCTCTGCCAGTTTTTTACCGATCACCGCCCCCTCGTCATTCTCACCGAAGCTCATTGTACCATCCACGACAAACGCCTCCAGGCCACCGAACAGATTCTCATTTTCGATGTCAATCCCCACGAGCTTTGCGAACGTTGACTTCCTGGCGGTCGAAGCCAGCCCCGTCACCCTGATGCGCTTAACAACAGATCTTACCTCCGGCATATTTTTCATCTCTTCGATGATCCTGTGCGTCTCCTTCAGACGGTATGTAAGATTTTGATGCAGACGGTAAGAGGGAGCAAAAAGCGATATCTCTCCGCTTTCACTTCGCAGCGTACTTTCGATCATATGCCTGGTCATCCCGTCATAAAGCCCCTGGATCGCAAGCATCACGCTCATGCTCACACCGATCATCAAAATCACAAGAAGAGAACGGACTTTTCTGCGCCATACATTCAGCCATGCCATTTTCAGATTGAGTTTAAACATGACGCATCGCCTCTGTCGGTGTAAACTGCCTGATGTAGTAGACCGGATAAAGTATCGCCAAAAAGTTAAGAAGCAGCACCACCATGGCATTCCATGCGATCGTAAAAAGATCAAACCGTGTCGGCACCTCATCGGAGATGATCCCGTACGCTTTATAGGTCTCTGCCATCCCCTTGATAATAATGGGGTTGACCTCATAAAAGTAGGCAAGATAGGCGCCTATCAACGTGCCGGCCAATACGCTCGCAAAAGCCAGGATCGCCGATTCAAGCAAAAGCAGTTTCAATATCTCATAGGAGTGCACCCCCAGTGCCCGGAGCAGTCCCAACTCTCTGATCCTTCCGCTGATATTGATAAATCCAAAGATCATGATCACAAAAAAAACCACGATAAAAAAGAGTCCCATAGAGATATACCCAAAAAGGCTGTCAACCTCCATTGCCTGCACCATAGAGGCCATGAGTTTTTTCCATGTCAGCACCTCTACGCGGGAAGGCATCTGCCCGGCTATCTCTCCTGCCACCGTTTCCGCTTTTTCAAGATCATCAACCGTGACAACGATAGAGGATGCCATCGTTTCACTCAACATCAGTGCATCAAAATAGGCTTTGTTGACAAACGCAGAAGAGGCATCAAACTCAAAAAGCCCTGTTCTAAAAAGCCCGATGATTTGAAACCTCTCTGCGGCAAAAGAGTAGTCTGTCGCCGAACCTACCAATGCAATCTCATCACCCAAATCGACCCCCAGACGTTTCGCCAGTTCCTCTCCCATATAAAGTCCGTTACTATCCTCGCTATCCAGATAACGGCCTTTTACCAAAGCCTCTTTCAGTCTGGAAACCAGCGCTTCACTTTCCGGTACGATACCGGTCACCATCGCACCTACAGAATCCTCTTCGCTGCTTAGAAGCGCAAAAGATTCCAGCCTTGGGGTATAGGCTCTGATCCCCTCTATGTTTTTCAGTGTTTGCATTACAGAGGGAAGATCCTCCAAAAGCGTATCATAGGAAGGGTTCTCGTGATGCCCTTCCTGCATCACCTGTATCGCACCCGTATAGATGCTCAGCGAATTTTTGAGCATACTCTCGTGGGAACCGTCCATAAATGCCACATAGACCACAAAGAGTACCGTACTGCATAGACTCAACAGAAAGGTCGTCAACGTACGTCCTTTGTAGAAGAGGAGGTTTTTCAGCGCCAGGGAGAACATCCGAACACCTATCTGGAGTAGCGTATCAGTGCATTTTTGCTGAAGTAGCTCTCACTGATCCCCTGGTCAAAACGGATATCGCGTATTCTGATCGTCGTACTGTTGCCTTTTTTACTCGCTTCATAAGGGATAATGGACATTCTCGTAGTGACATAGTGCGAACCGTACTGCTTCACCCCTTCATACTCTATCGCCCTGACCTCCACCTCTTCATCATCATAGAAGATATCTTTGATCTGCGTATAGGTACGGGTATCGACCTTGGAGATGATCTTCCCCCATACAACCGCAGCACCTCTTTTGGGAATCAGTTCGAGGGTGACAATGGGACCATCTTTCCGGAGGATAGAGACATGGTAATCATCGGCAAGAGAACTCTGCTTCACCATATCATCGTTGGTGATATCCGTCCCCATCCAGCTTTGAAGCATCATCGAAGCGGGGATCTTGATGATCCGCTCTATCTTCGGAACATACTGCCACATCTGCTTGTCGAGATTCAGAAAAGTGATCCCCTGATCACGCGAGGGGGCAAGTATCTTGGTGAAGTTCTTCTTTTTCCCTTTTCCCCAGCTCTCGATCAGCATCGCACGGGTATGACGTTTTGTCTTGACGATGATCTCCATCTTGGCATAGAGATCCTTGCCCCGGAGATTTTCCTCAAGTCTGTTGATGATCGTCTCCGCCTCACCGCAAATAAGCAAAGAGGTAAAAAAAGACAAAAGCAGTAACCATTTTTTCACAGAGGCTCCCTTCAACTCCTTGTAGTATAGCACATTTGAAAGCAGTCATGATGTGGAGGCTACAGAAAGGTTCGTGAATCTTCCAACATTTTCTGCATCTTTTCCCTGCTCACAGGTTTACTGTAGTAAAATCCCTGGATATTCAGACAGTCATGCGCAACAAGAAAATCTCTCTGTTCTTTTGTCTCCACACCCTCTGCGATCACCTCCAGTTTCAAACTCTTGCAGAGTGCGATGATCGTCTCTACGATTGCCATATCATCTTTATCTATCGGGATATCCCTGACAAAAGACTGATCTATCTTCAGCTTGTGAATAGGCAAACGCTTCAGGTAGGAGAGTGAGGAGTAGCCGGTACCGAAGTCATCGATCGCCAGCTTGATGCCAAGGTCATTGATCTGCTGCAGTATCCCGATCGTATACTCCGGATTCTCCATGATCTGGCTTTCCGTGATCTCCAGTTCAAGCCATTCAGGGTTACACTCGTTTTCCATGAGCGTCTGTTTGAGTACATCGATAAAATCTTTTGTCTGAAGCTGTTTGATCGAAAGGTTCAGGCTTAATACCCCCGGATCCAATCCCTGCTTGTACCACTGGCTGATCTGCTGTATCCCCTCATGCATCATCCAGCGGTCTATCTCTATGATCATCCCGTTCTCTTCTGCGATCAATATAAACTCGGAAGGGTAGAGTATCCCTTTGGTCTCATGCCTCCAGCGGATCAACCCTTCCATACCGATCAGTTTGCCTCTCACGGCATTCACCTGCGGCTGATAATAGATTTCAAAAGAGTGATCCTTCAGTGCCTGACGGAGATCGGTCGCCAGGAGCACACGTTCAAAGGCTTTTCTTGTAAGATCCTGTTGATAAAACACATAGGTATTTCTCCCCATCTCTTTTGCTTTGTACATCGATGCGTCCGAGTTTTTCAGTAACTCTTCGGCAGTCTCGCCGTCATTCGGGAAAAGGGCGATCCCGATGCTGAAGGTAATATAGTGTCTCTGTTCATTGATGGTAATGGGAGCATTGAGCATCTCCATCAGTTGCTGCACTTTACTGATGACATTGTTGATATCTTTTACATTTTCCAAAATGACAGTAAACTCATCTCCGCCGAACCTCGCGACAAAATCCCCCTTTCGGAAATTTTTAGAGAGTCTTGAAGCGATAGATTTGAGCACACTGTCCCCATGTTTGTGCCCAAGTGAATCATTGATCTCTTTGAAATAGTCCAGGTCGATAAAAAGAAGCGCCCCCAGTCCATGGTTACGGCGGACCCTGCTTATCGTGCGCTCCAGCTCTTCGACAAAATAGGCACGGTTTGGCAGCCCGGTAAGATCATCATGATAGGCACGGTATTCCATGATATTCTTTTGTTCTATCAGTTCCCGTTCGGCTTTTTTGCGCGAAGTGATATTTTCCACATAGGCGATGATCGCATTTTTCTCTCCCCTGTCGTTTTTCAGGAACGACAGCAGAAGGTTCCCATAAAACTGTTCCCCGTTTTTGTGCTTCAAGGCTATTTCGGTGCGGAAAACACCATACTTTTTCAGTTTCACAAACAGTTTGAACAAAAAGTATTTTTTTGCTTCGGAAAAGAGCATGCAGATATGTTTCCCGACGACCTCATCTGCACGGTAACCGAGATTAAAAGAGGAGGTGTTGTTCCACTCAACGATATATCCTTTAAGGTCCATCACGATCACAGAGTCGTGGATCTGTTCGATGATCTGTGCCTTTTGCCTGAGCAGGTTCTCGACTTTTTTCTGCTCTGTCATATCCTGCACGGTCCCGATGATCGTAGTTGCCACGCCCTCTCTATTGTAGATTACTCTTCCCGAAGAGAGCAGGTACCGGATGGTGCCGTCTTTCCGCATGATCCTGTGCTCGACTGTCTGTGTTTCTCCTCTCTTTTTCGCTTCTACGACAGTCCGGAGAATCTTTGTGCGGTCAGCAGGTATACTATAGGTCAGAAAAATATCATAGTCAGGCACAAACGCCTGCGGTTTCTCTCCGAAAATACGGAATACTTCATCAGACCAGAGCATTTCATCTGTTTCAAGATTCCACTCCCAGTTCCCCAGTTTTGCGATCTGCTGGGCCGCAAAAAGTTTTGCTTCACTTTTTTTAAGTTTTGCTTCAGTTTTTTTAATGGGCCCCAGGTCGATCTGCAGACAGTATATCTCATACTCTTTATCGGCAGTCTCTATCAATACGCGCTGCGAATAGACATAGACATCCTCTCCATGCTTGTTTTTTAATTTCATCTCTTCGGGCATCATCTTAATACCCTGCTTCACCCATTTGGCAAACGCTCTTTTCATCTCTTTTTTCATTATCTGCGGGATCAGTATATCCCCGTACTCTTCACCCAGAACCTCCTCCCTGCTATAGCCATACAGTTTCTCGCTGGCTTTGTTCCAGTAGATCAGTTGCCCCTCATGATTATACCCCTGCACGGCGATCGAAGGGGTTTGGTCCAGGATTGCCTGAAAACGTTCCGCCTGCGTCTTCAATAGATGCTGCTGTTTCAGCAGAGATTGGTTAAGTTCGACAATGCGTTGATGTTCCAGGCAGGCATCTACGCCAAGGTCTATCTTCGGACGGAGTGAAGAGAGGATATTTGCAATCGTACGGATATCAACAGGAATGGTTTTACTGTAGACAAGTGCAAGGATATAGTGTTTCAGGGGAATATAAAGAATATCATAGGAAAAACCATCCCTCTCAGCAGAGATGATATCATACCGTACTGATCCTTCCGGAAGATGATCCTTCACCAATGCATAAAAACGCTCTTTCCCTTGATAGGAAACCCTATCGATATGCCCCTCGCTCGGATAGCCCAATAGTACACCGTAGAGTGCAGAGGTTTTTTTAAGAAATACCCTCAGGAACTCTCTTGACATCTCCTGAAGGTCCAAAGAGTGCCCGAGTGAGGACTCGCATTCATAGGCAAGACTTAATAGTTCCAGGTTATCCACTTAAAATGCCCCTATCACACAGGTTTTATTGTAAAAATCGATATACCCTTCATTTATATTGGCGATCTCCCCTACACTCAGTACTCCAAGCAGGGTGATCTGGTCATTCCGGATAGACGAAACCACCCCACCAATCTCCCGGCTGAAATCACTCCCCAGTACAAGTGCACGCGAGATACAGTCTATCATAAAAACATTCTGAAGGTTATCCTGCTCTGAAATGGCCTGTTCTGTGGCATAGCATGCCGCATTTAAAAGTTTCTCTTTCTCTCCGTTGAGGATATAGACAACAGAATTCTTCTCGATATCACCGACCAGTACCAAGGAGCCGTCTTTGCGATAGATCGGATCACGAACCACAAGCTCACCGTTGATACGGGAGAGCCCAAAAGGATAAAATTTTGAAAGTTCAAAAAAATCTACCTGGTCAAAACGCTTCCCGGAGTCTTTTTCAACAACCTCTCTATAGACATCAAATGCATCCCTGTAGTCCAGAGCATGCAACTCAAGCTTCTCTGCATCCGTGACGATATGGGGACCTGAGATCTTCTCCCAGAAATCAGATACGGCTACAGAGAAGTGCCACGAGTCTGTGATGATCAATGCCCCGTCCTGTATGATTTCGTGTTTGGAAAAAAGTACCGGTTCCTGCTTGAATGTAAGCCTCCCGGCTCCTCCTCCCATAATAGTATCCGTTATCCCTGTTAACGCATACAGTGTTTCCAGGAAATCGGTGATACCCGAAGAGAGCCCATCAACAAAGACAAGCATGTCACTGTCGTCCAGTACCATACCACTGCGACCAAACCCCTCAAAACCGGTCAGTATGACATTGGCGCTTTCTTTAAGCTCTATGGCAACCATGGCATCACGATAGTGCTTGTCTCCGTAAATCACCTGAGGAAAAATCGCACCGTAAACCTCACCGCCGTATTCGGCAAGACGGCCATGGTCAAAACTGCTTCCCTCGGCGACCAGTAAAAGTATCTTTTTTGAACTCTTTTGAAAAATATGAAAAAAATCATCTAATGTAAAAATCAAATAATTTTTTAACATTGGCTTCCCCTTCCAATTGTTAAATCAAGAAAATTGCGCAGGCTATACTGTACGCTCTATTTCGCATCTATCATACCATAGGCTAGATAAAAGGCACCTACAAACGGATACGAATCATATAAAGTTTTCAAAGAGGATGGTAAGTAAAATGTGAAATGAATTTTGAAGGGATATGGCTCCGGATGCTGGATTCGAACCAGCGACCAAATGATTAACAGTCATCTACTCTACCACTGAGCTAATCCGGAACAGTTAGAAAGGTTTTAAAAAAGTGTTTACAAATTGTAAGTGGCTCCGGATGCTGGATTCGAACCAGCGACCAAATGATTAACAGTCATCTACTCTACCACTGAGCTAATCCGGAACAGTTTTAAAGGCAACACCTTTTTTAGTGGGTGAGATTATAGTGGGTTTTAACTTTATTGTCAAGAATATTTTAAGCATTTTTGTAAAATTTTACACCATTACTCTCAATTACTTGAAGTTTTCCCTCTTTTATGAGCTTTTCTACCCTCTTTTGGCTCTCGTTATCAAAAAGCACTTCGATATCATCCGGACTTAGCGGACGCATCGCAAGTGTCTCAACGATCTCCTGGTCAGTATAGCTTGACGCTCTTACTTCTGACTTTTTACGCGAAACGATATAGAGGGGCAGCGAAGCATCAAAGAGTTTTGAAACTGCCAACAGCTCTTCATAACTCACAGGCTTGACATCGTATGCAGGCGGTCTGTCTATCGTTCCGAGGTCGATACGTGTCGGTTGAAGCTTCAAAAGATATTCATTGAGCCGGGCGATCTCTTCGGGTCTGTCATTCAGTGTTTTCACGACAAGTATCTCAACAACCAAGGGCCCGTGATATTTTGACTTGAACGCCAGCATTCCCGCTTTGATCTTCTCCACATCGATACCGGGATGCGCCCGGTCCAGTTTCTTGAGACAGGATTGTGTCGCACAGTCCAGCGAGAGCTTCACCTCATCAAGTTTCAAAAGCGTCTCCTGTACTTTAGGATCATCGATCGTCCCTGCATTGGAGAGGATCAGCGTTTTGATCTCCCCTTTGATCTGATCAATCGCATCGATCAGTTCGGAGAGATGAGGATAGAGTGTCGGTTCACCGTTTGCCGTCAGGGTAATGAAATCGACATCAGGATGCTCTTTCAGCGCCTTTTTCAAGGCCTCCATCACCTCATAGACACTGATGACATCCTCATAGTGATCCATCGTATTTGCAGGCTCAAGTTCGCAGTAGAGACAGTCAAAATTACACTGTTTTCGGGAAGGGCTGAGATCAATCCCCAGGGATTTACCAAAACGGCGGGAGTATACCGGCCCAAAAATAATCGATGACATCACTGCTCCTTTATATACAAGCGCTGACGGTACTTTTCGAGTTTCTTTTTCAAATTCTTCACCGTATTTTTTTCTATCAGCGTTTCACGTTTTTCCAGTTTATATCCTAACTTCGCTTCAAACTTCAACACCATGATCCGCTTATAGAGCTCTATGATCTTTGCATTGGTCAGTCCGCCAAGGAAGTTGCGGATAAGGATCAACTCTTCACGCCTTGCATGGATATCACTGCTCTCTCTTTTTCTCAGTTCGATCAGCGCTTCCTTGTAGGTGTTGCTGTCGACCAGCTCCAGTTCAAACATCTGGTTGATAAAGTAGTCTGCCACCGTAGTAAAGTAGTGTTTATAGGGCTTCTTGATCTTTTCGACCCGCTTTGAGCCCCAGATATATTTTGCCGCAATACGCTGGAAGTCGCTCCGAAGTGCCTCTATCTCCTCATCTATCGGTACAAGTTTGCCATTCTCTGTGAGCTTGAAATTTCTGTTAAATGCCATAGAGAGCGTGTTCATCACATTCTGGAACTCTGTTTTGGCGTTGCTCGATCGTTCAAGCAGGGCAATCAGCAGCTCTTTGATCTTCAGTTTTTCAAAGTGAATCCCCTCTACCTCTTCAAGCGCTATCGATTTGATATTTACCAGTTTTCTAAGCTCCTTGATACGCACTTCGCTTCTGATCATTCCCTTGAGGATCTCTTTGAGCTTGCCTTTCGAGTAGATATTGAGCGAATCGATAATATCCGTCACTCTGTAGCGGTTTTCATCCGCCAGGTCCATCGCCTGACAGAGGATCGTTTTGCCTGTCTGGTTCTCTACCCTGATGCCTTTGGATGCAAGGTACTCCTCTTCGAGTTTGATCGCACGCTCCTGATACGCTTTGAGGTAACCATACTCCGGATACTCTTTCAGCTCTTTTGCCCGTTTGAGCAGTGAGGCAAGCGCATACTCCCTGATATCCTGCGGGAGTACTTCATAAAGTTCGTACTTTTCTATACGCCGGAAGTTGTTGAGATTGGCATTGAAACGAATAGGCGATTCAAAGTGGGAAGAGGCCTCGCCGATCATCCTGTCAAGGATCACTTCACCGTCGTGACTGTATGCGGTATGCCCAATGTCGTGCAGCATCCCTACGATCTTGGCGACATTAAAGAAGTTCAAGTTGATATCATCCCCCAACTGGCGGCTGATATGGTTCATCATATACTCCGTACTCAGCCCCACCTCGACAGAGTGGCTGTAACGGTTGCGGATACTGTCCCTGGTTTTCTGCGAAAGATACATGGGGATATCTTTGAGCCGGACAAAAACTTTGTGCCCGACAATCCCCATCTCGCACTCTTCGACAAGACTATGAAAGCGCTGAGCGCTGAGTGCTGAGTACTGAGAGAAACTAGTTGCCATAATTCTTTTTCAATCCCCCAAGCATTTTTAATATACCCTTAAGTTCTGTTATCCAAATCATACCGACAGATTTATCAATATATCCAATCTCAATACCGATATAGATCTGTGTGATCAATTCTGCACCAGAACCTTTGGCAATCTCGATGTATCTTAATTTCTCTTTATCAGAATCTTTTTCCATTCCCTCGGCAAGATTACTGCCAATAGAAAGTGAACTTCTGGTGATCTGATCCTTGAAACCGTAGTCTTTACAATGAGCAAAGTATTTATAAACCTCTACACTCAACCGACAACTACGCTTCCAAACATCAAGATTCTCACATCTCACAACTCCCCCTTTTCCTCAGAGCTCAGCGCTCAACACTCATTGCTGTTTCGAGAAAACTACTGTTTTCCCGAAACCCTGTGGCACTCTCGTACAAAGTGCTTTGCATTTTCTACCGGTACATCAGGCAGGATACCGTGACCAAGGTTAAAGATATGTCTCTTGCCACCCATGATCTCCTGGATCGCTTCCACACATGCTGTGGTCGCTTCCTGCGAATAGAGACGGCATGGCTCCATATTTCCCTGGAGAACATATCTGTCACCGAGTTTCTCTTTTGCAAGAGCCATAGGAGTTCCCCAGTCGACACCGAATACATCGAAGTTTCCATAAACTCCACCGCGCTCGATAAATGCTGCCACTCCCTTAGGG
This sequence comes from Campylobacterales bacterium, assembly GCA_014763885.1. Classification (GTDB taxonomy): domain Bacteria; phylum Campylobacterota; class Campylobacteria; order Campylobacterales; family Sulfurovaceae; genus Sulfurovum. The sequence continues at coordinate 9,319 of JACXUO010000023.1, read as the reverse complement.
AACATGATCACAGGGATATGCGGATACTTCTCTTTAAGATACTCAGAGATCTCTACCATATACTTCCAACTGAACTCATCATACTTGCCAGGTTCGATCGCTGCTGCCCAGCTGTCAAAGATCTGAACAACATCAACGCCTGATTCGATCTGTTTCTCCATATAGAGCTTGACGACATCAGTGACTTTTCTAAGGATTTTATGCAGCAGTTCAGGGTTGGAATACATCATCTTCTTACAGATATTATAGGTCTTGGTTCCCTGCCCTTCGATCATATAGGTGGCAAGTGTCCAGGGCGCACCGGTAAAGCCGATCAGTGCCTTATCATCATCCCTTGCATCCAACTGCTCTCTAAGCAGCCTGATCGTATCATAGACATAGGTAAGCCTGCTTGCTGCCTCTTCCCCCCCGATCAGTCTCTCAAGGTCTTCTTCTGTCGCTACCGGGTCACTGAATTTCGGCCCCTCCCCTTTCACAAAAGAGAGGTCCATCCCCATCTCATCGGGGATCACCAGGATATCACTGAAGAGAATCGCCGCATCCACACCGACGATATCCAGGGGCTGGATCGTTACCTCTGCCGCTTTTTCAGGGTCGTGGCAGAGGTTGAGAAAACTGCCTGCCTCACCACGCACTGCCATGTACTCCGGCAGGTATCGTCCCGCCTGTCTCATCATCCAAACCGGCGTATAGGGCGTCTCCTTCCCAAAACACGCATCTACAAATATCTTACTCATTAATGTTTTCCTACTTTACCCAAAAAATATAATCCTACTGCCAATGCAGCGATAGAGATTGCAAAATACATCATCTCCATAGGTGTCTTAAACTCTGTGTGCAGTACCCTTTGGAAGAAATTTACTACCAGTACCATTACGATGACTTTTGCGATCTTGTCTTTTAGCTGATCAAGGTTGCTGATCGCAAGCAGCTGGGAACCGTTCTTGCCCTGAGCCTCATCGATATCCGAGATGAAAAGCTCATAGAGACCAAATGCGAAGATGAACATCACCACAGCAATCAGATAGAGATCCACCGCCCCGATAATACCGGCAACCACATCTTCGTGAAAATGTTCAGGATGGGGTATCGCATGTGTCACTACCTGAAATGACGTGACTGCCACGTTCCAGATATCCAGTGATGCGATCACAAACAGAATGATTGCGCCCAAGAGCCCAAAAACCACTGCCAGCAAAACGACAAACCTGCTTTTCCAGATCGTACCTTCGAACAAAGTCTCCAACATCTTACGCGTTCTCCTCTAGTTTGATCCATTTTTGAGCGATTCTTACAGCATTTGTTGCAGCGCCCACTCTTACCTGATCTGCTACTCCCCAGATATGAAGGATGTTGTGTGCAAAATTATCTTTCCTGATACGTCCTACATAGGTATAATCCGTATCTGTTGCCGTGATAGGCATCGGATATTCGCTTTTTTCAAGATCGTCGATCACTTTGACATTTTCAAAGTTTGCCAGTGCCTCCCGTGCCGCCTCTACGTTCACATCCACACCTTCGGCAAAAGTGATCGTGATAGACTCGGAGTGGCTTCTCAGTACCGGTACACGTACACAGGTTGCTGAGACTGCAAAATCTGAATGCATGATCTTGTTCGTCTCATTGACCATTTTCATCTCTTCTTTTGTATAACCGTTTGGCTGAGGGACATCGATTTGGGGGATGACATTCAGTGCGATCTGGTGCGCAAAGGCTTTACACTCACTCTCATTCAGTCTAAAGGCAAAAAAGTCCTGCATCTGGCGGACCAGCTCTTCCATCCCTTTTTTCCCTGCACCCGATGTCGCCTGATAGGTACTGACATCCACTCTTTTGATCCCGCCGTAAAGATCATACAGCGGCTTGAGCAGCTGAACCATCTGGATCGTTGAACAGTTCGGGTTTGCGATAATTCCCGTATCTTCCCAGAGTTCGATATCTTCAGGGTTGACCTCGGGTACGACCAATGGAACTTTGGGATCCATCCTGAAATGGGAAGTATTGTCGATGACAACCGCACCTGCTTCTACAGCAAATTTTGCATACTGCGCCGAGATGCTTCCTCCCGCCGAAAAGAACGCGATATCGATATCGCGCCCCTCAAAGACACGCTCAGTAAGCTCTTCTATCTTGTATGTTTTGCCTTTAAACTCTATCTCTTCACCCGCACTTCTGGCACTTGCCAACGGAAGCAGGTTCCCTACAGGAAAATTGACCTCTTCGAGTACTCTGAAGAGCTCTTCACCTACCGCACCCGATGCACCGACGACAGCTACGTTATATTGTTTCATTTTATTCCAATCCTAATGTATTATCTATTTGTTCTATATTTTCATCTACAACCACATCCAGATCTTTCGGATCATCACCTTTTGGACATTTTGCAAGACTCACTACTTTATCTTTCGCTTCAACACTGACGATCTTTACCCCTGATGTATTGCGTCCCGCTTTTCTGATCTGATCCATATCTACACGGATCATCTTGCCGGCACTTGTCAGACACATCAGATCTTTATCATCCTCTACAAAGACCACACCTACCACATCACCGGTCTTCGGCGTCAGCCTCATAGAGATCACCCCTTTACCGGCACGGTTCTGCTCGCGGTATTCACTTGCAGTCGTACGCTTGCCAAGCCCTTTTTCACTGAGCATCAGGAGTTCGTCCTCTTCGTTCTCGATCGTCGTTGCACCGCAGACGTAGTCGCCTTTGATCTTAAACTTGATCGCCGTCACACCGCGTGATACACGCCCAATCTCACGCGCATCTTCAACTTTGAACCGGATACACATCCCTTTTTTGGTTGCAACAAAGAGCCACTTGGTCTCCGGTGTTACGATTTTTGCCTCTACCAGTTCATCATCATCATCAAGGTTGATCGCTCTTACACCATTGCTTCTGATGTTCGAGTACTCAGAAAGGTTCGTTCGCTTCACGATACCGTTTTGGGTGAAGAATACCAGACTTTTATCGTCATTAAAGTCGGTCGTCGGGATGATCGCTGTGATCTTCTCGTCTGCTTGAAGGCTGATCAGGTTCACCACTGCTTTACCTTTGGCTGCACGTGACCCCTCTGGGATCTTATAGACTTTCAGCCAGTAGAGCTGACCCCTGTCTGACACAAACATCAATGTATCGTGTGTATTTGAGATGAAGAACCTCTCGATAAAGTCATCATCATAGGTCGTTACCGCTGTTTTCCCTTTACCGCCACGATGCTGTTTTTCATACTGTGTGACAGGTACACGTTTAATATAACCTCGGTGAGTGATCGTCACAACCATCGGCTCGTTCGGGATAAGATCCTCGATATCGATATCGTCATAATCATCTACGATCTCTGTCAAACGCGGTTTGGAATATCTCTCTTTTACTTCTACCAGTTCGTTGTAGATGATCTCGTTGATCTTCTCTTCAGACTTCAGAATCGCTTCAAGTTCAGCGATAAGCTTACGCAGCTCTGCCAGCTCATTTTCAATCTTTTCGATCTCAAGGCCCGTAAGACGTCTCAGTCTCATCTCCAGAATTGCTTTTGCCTGGATTTCAGAGAGCGCAAAACGGCTCATCAGACTCTCTTTTGCCTCATTGTCGTCTGCACTTGCACGGATGATCTTGATCACTTCGTCGATATTATCCACGGCGATCTTGAGACCTTCGAGTATATGCGCTCTGGCACGTGCTTTTTCAAGATCGAAGATCGTTCTTCTGATCACTACCGTTTTGCGGTGTTTCAGAAAGATATCCAGTAGTTCCAGCAGGTTGAATACCTTTGGCTCTTTGTTGTTGATCGCGAGCATGATGATCCCGAAAGTAACCTGCATCTGCGTACTTTTGAAGAGATTGTTGAGTACGATCTCACTCATCGCATCGCGCTTGAGTTCGATGACGATACGCATCCCTTCCCTGTCAGACTCATCTCGTATCTCGGAGATCCCTTCGATCTGCTTGTCGCGCACGAGCTGTGCGATATTTTCGATCAGACGAGACTTGTTCACCTGGTAAGGAAGTTCATCTACAACAATTACCTCTTTTTGACGCTTCTCTTCGATATGCGTCTTTGCCCGTACCTTGATACGCCCACGCCCCGTCAGGTAAGCATCGGTGATCCCTTTACGCCCGAAGATGATACCTCCGGTAGGGAAGTCTGGCCCCTCTATTTTATCCATGACATCTTCAACCGTTGCCGAAGGGTTTTCGATACGGTAAGTCAGGGCATTCACCACCTCATCAAGACGATGAGGAGGGATGTTCGTAGCCATACCGACCGCGATACCGCTTGAACCGTTGATCAGAAGGTTTGGTACACGGCTGGGAAGTACATCCGGTTCGGTCATACTATCGTCATAGTTCGGTACGAAATCCACTGTATCTTTTTCCAGATCCTCAAGCAGCTCTTCGGCCATCTTGGTCATACGTGATTCTGTATACCTCATCGCCGCAGCATTGTCGCCATCAACAGAACCGAAGTTACCCTGCCCGTCCACCAAGGGCTCTTTCATGGAGAAGTCCTGTGCCATACGTACCAGTGCATCATAGACCGCCGTGTCACCGTGAGGGTGATACTTACCGATCACATCCCCGACCACACGCGCCGATTTTTTGTACGGACTTCTGTGTGAAAGACTAAGATCGTTCATCGCATAGAGGATACGTCTGTGTACAGGTTTCAATCCATCTCTCGCATCCGGCAGCGCTCTACCGACGATGACGGACATTGAATAATCAAGGTATGACCCCTTCATGCTCTCTTCAATCAAAACTTCTTCAACATTTTGATTACGTTCAAATAGATCAGACATCTTTTTCCTTTCCTTATAATCGGTATATTTTATCCAACTAGAGGTAACAAAAAGGTATAAAAATGGCTCAAATCGGCATTTAAGCCTATTTATGGCGATTTTTACACTTTTTTGTTTTTTTGATTAACATAATATTTATATTGAAACGGCTCATTTTTGATTTTGGCAATAAAACGGGGGATTAACACTCCTTTAACATATTTTGCCTATAATTCACACCTATATCATCTCAATCATTTTAAAAGGAAATATATGCCAATAGATCAGATCAAAGATATTGTCGATTATGGAGTGATCGGCCTGCTTTTCTTTCTAAGTTTTATCACCTTTATGTTTGCCATTGAGCGTGCGCTTTTTTACCGTTCGGTCAAGATCGAAGCCTACAGCCATAAAAATGCACTTGAACTTGATTTGACCAAACGCCTTCCTACGATCGCCTCTATCGGTTCCAATGCTCCATATATCGGTCTGCTGGGAACAACACTTGCGATCATCCTCACGTTTTATATCATAGGATCACAGCAGGACACGATCAACCCTGCCGAGATCATGAAGCACCTTGCATTGGCCCTTAAAGCGACAGCTGCCGGTCTTGTCGTTGCGATCCCCGCTACGGTACTCTATAACGCGCTTATCACCAAAGTGGACAGAAAGCTGGCGGAGTGGGAGATCGCCAGAGATGAAGGAAGGCTCGTTTAATATGCTGATACTCATCACAGAAGCGAAACCAGTTTCGCAAGAGCCATCCGCTGACAAGCAACTAAATTGCAGTGCAAGCGAAGCACTAAATGCTGAGTCGCAGGATATCTCTTTCTTTTGGACTTGTTCAAGAGGAAGAATCAAATGAGAAGAGAATCCTTTGACAAGATGAACGTTGTACCGTTCATCGATATCGTGCTTGTACTTCTGGTCATCGTGCTTGCGACCGCAACCTTTGTGACCAACCAGACGATCAAAGTGGACCTTCCGACAGCCAGCAGTAAAAAAGAGGAAGAGAAGAAGAGTATCACGATTGCGATCAATGAGAAAGGGGAGTACTTCTACAACAAAGAAGCACTCTCTTTTGAAGAGATCAAAGAGAGACTGCTTAAACTTGATCCGAAAAAAGATATCGTGTCACTTCATACCGATCATAAGTCTGAGTTTCAAAACTTTGTCAATGTGATCGATATCCTCAAGGAAAAAGGGTTTGAGAATATCTCTATCGTCACGAAACGGTAACCATCCGTCCAAAAAGTAAGACAATATTCAGTAGAAAATCTTTTGGCAGTTTTTCCTAGCGCCAGCTCTTTGCATTTTTATTTTTATGTATGCCGTAGGTGCTTTTTTTGGTTCGTTACCTACACGGCTTCACTTTGATCCGACCGCTCCGGTTCCTGCCCTACAAAGGCAAAGCAGTTTGCCTTTGCTTCACGGGCTTCATCTTTGTTGCATCGACCTTGTGCTTGCACTCTCTGTGAGAAAGAAAAAAAAATGAACATTCAATCCAATAAACAAATCATAGTGCTTCGCTTACAAAATCGTTCGGGGTGACAGTTATTAATTTTATCTAGTCGAGTCTACTCGACTTATTCCGTCATCATCTTATACGGACGCATCAGCTGCTCGCTCAGTTTATAGATGCTCACAGCCCTCCCCTCCCTGACAAACTCACGACCGTCCAGAAAAACCAGCATCGTAGGTACTGAGAAGACCTGATAGTGTGCCGAGATCTCGGGGTTTTCATGTGCGTCCAGATAGATCTGTCTGATCAACGGGAATTCGCTATCAAAGAGCTCTTTGAACTTCGGTCTGAGTGCATGACAGACACTGCACCTCTCACCGGAGAAGTAAAGCAGCACTCCGACCTCTTCTCTTATGATATTTTGCACTTCCTCTAAAGTCATTTCTCTCTCCTCCATCCGTTTTTGCAATTATAGCTTCTAAGAACTACAGCTGAGCTTCTTGTTCTTGAACTCCTCAGGCGTAGCTCCTGCCCACCTTTCGCACTCCGGATGCTCATCGTAGGGAGCCTGTGCAAGCCTGAAAAGCTGATCGACCAAGCTGAAATCTCCATTATTGGCAGCATCGATCGCTTCCTGGAGCATATAGTTTTTGAGCACATACTTCGGGTTGGTACGCTGCATGCTTTGATGTCGTTCCTCTGTTGTGGAGGTATTTTGTTTCAACCGCTCATCATAGGCATCCAGCCAGTCATGCATCGGCTGATGGTAGAGCCCTGTTTTCAGTATCGCAGTCCGATCACCCTCATAATGGCTGAGTCTCCTGAAAAAAAGCGTATAGTCCACACTCAGCCCCTGCATCATCCCCAGCAGATGCCTGACCAGTTCGATATCCTCCTGCTCCAGTCTGTCCAGCCCGAGCTTTTTGCCCATGCGGTAGAGATAGTGCTGTGTATAGAGCTTTGCATAGTGTTTATCCAGTATTCGGGATAGACGCTCTTCATCTGCCAGCGGGGCGAGTGCCACCATCAACGCCCTGAGGTTCCACTCTCCGATATTGGGCTGGCTTCCGAAGCTGTAACGCCCGTAGGTATCGGTATGGTTGCAGATATTCTGGAAGTCATAGTCATCCAGGAATGCATAAGGACCATAGTCGATCGTAAGCCCGTGGATAGACATATTGTCCGTATTCATCACGCCGTGGTTGAACCCCACCGCCTGCCACTGCGCCATCAGCATCGCTGTTTTCCCGACGACCTCCGTAAAGAAAAGCTCATACATATTCGCTTCGCCGATCAGATGGGGATAGGACTCCGTGATTACATAGTCAGCCAACGCTTTGAGCTCCTCGTACTTTTTATGATGCGCAAAATACTCAAAGGTACCAAAACGCACCCAGGAGGGAGAGACGCGCAGCACGATCGCCCCCTTCTCCCACTCTCCCCTGTAGACAGAGTGGCCTGAACCTATCAGCGCCAGTGCCCTGGTCGTAGGGATGCCCAGCCCGTGCATTGCTTCGCTCATCAGGTATTCACGGATGGAAGAGCGCAGTACCGCCCTTCCGTCCCCGTCACGCGAATACTTCGTAAGGCCTGCACCCTTGAGCTGAAGATGCTGATTTCCCATCGGGGTAGCGATCGTACCGATATTGACCGCGCGGCCGTCCCCCAGGCGCTCCACAAAGAAGCCGAACTGGTGCCCGGCATAACACATGGCAAAAGGGTCACTCCCCTCCAGTTCCAGTGCGCCGTTCACAAAGGCTGTAAAATGTTCGGTATCCAGTTCATCCCGGTCGATATCCAGCTCGTGTGCCAGCAGAGGGTTTGCATGGATCAGGTAGGCGCCGTGCAGCGGCGAAGGCTTGACCCTGTCATAGCAGAGCGGAGGAAGTTTCAGGTAGGGGTTGGTGAGTTGTATCTCTTTTAATTTCATGCGGCTATTCTACCTGTGCTTACTTTGAAATTGACTTAAGCCAAATCGGGATATAATCACGACAACAATTTACGATGAAGGAAAGACTTATGGGTAGAGCGTTTGAGTACCGTAAAGCAGCGAAAATGAAAAGATGGGGAGCGATGTCCCGTATCTTCCCAAAACTAGGAAAAAGTATCACGATGGCAGCCAAAGAGGGAGGTTCACCTGACCCGGATATGAACTCCAAGCTTCGTACGGCAATCCTCAATGCCAAAGCGCAGAATATGCCAAAGGACAATATCGACGCGGCGATCAAAAGAGCCTTTGAAAAAAATGCAGCAGACTTCAAAGAGATCACCTATGATGTAAAAGCGCCATTTGGTGTACAGATCATCGTAGAGTGTGCCACTGACAACAACACAAGAACTGTCGCCAATGTCAAAGCGATCGTCAACAAAAACGGTGGAGAGATGCTTACTTCAGGCTCGCTCAGCTTTATGTTCACACGAAAATCTCTCTTTACGTTTGATAAAGCGCCTGATATGGATGTCGAAGAACTTGAGCTTGACCTGATCGATTACGGTCTGGAGAGCATCGAAGAGGATATCGAACCACAGGAGAACGGTGAGGATAAGGCAATCGTCAGAATCTATGGCGAATTTACCTCTTTTGGCGAACTGAGCAAGGCCCTTGAAGAGAGAGGGATCGAAGTGACCAAAGCATCACTCGAGTATGTTGCCAATGCACCGATCGATCTGACGGATGAGCAGATGGAAAAAGTGGATATTCTTATCGATAAACTCGAAGAGGATGATGACGTACAGCACGTCTATACAAACATTAACTGATACGTACCTCTGTGGAGGTACGCACATATCCCCCGTTTCCAGATCTCTTGAGTAGTGATTTGATGATACAAACGAGCCAAGAAAAAGGAATGCCGCCAAAGGGGCCGGTCATCACCCTGCTCTGAAATCAACTCAGTTTCTTTTTCCAATACCCGACCCAAACTCCACAAAGTTCTTCATCTTTACAATTCCTATATTCGGCAGGAATATTTCGTATCAAAATCTGGTATTTATCTTTGAGTCCACGGGGAGCTATTCTTCTCTCCTCAAAAAGTTTTGCAGTGAACATCATATCTATGCTTATATTATCAA
>JACXUO010000022.1 GCA_014763885.1 Campylobacterales bacterium | reverse complement strand
TTTTACTATTATTCAGATATATGGCTCTTTTAGAAAAAAAATCTTTCTGTTAAGATAGATTGAGACTGTGAAGAGTGTGTTCTTTCACACTCTCCGGAGGCACGGGATGATATACTGCGTCTCAACCCTTTGCTTCCCCCTGAATTACGTAAGATCGAACTCCACCTGCACTATCGGCGGCAGTGGCTGCATCTTATTATACAGCCGGATAAGATCATTGTACAGGCCCTCGATTCTTGTGCCAAGCCGATCACTGTCGAGGTCAAAGGAGAACGCTTTACGCTTACAAGCGGCACCGTCAAAGAGATTATCTATCCGAAGGAGGAGTTATGAGCAAGCAAACCGCACCCGGGCGGTTGATCGTCGTATCCAACCGTCTGCCCGTTGTTCTGCAAAAGAGAAAGAAAAAGCCTATGAAGTATACTGTCAAACCGGCATCAGGCGGTCTGGTTACTGCATTCGTGCCTGTGTTAAAAAAGCGCGGAGGTCTCTGGATCGGATGGCCCGGTACCTTTTTTGAAGAGGGGGTGGACCTTCAGAAGTTTCTTCGGGAAGATCCGCCTGATCCGAACTATATGCTCTCTCCGGTCGAGATCACATTGCAGGAGTATGAACACTATTACAAGGGCTTCGCCAACGAAATACTATGGCCTCTTTTTCACAATCTCACTTCTTACTGTAACTTTTTCCCCGAATATTATGATGCCTACAAACGGGTCAACCAGCGCTTCAGCCAGACCATCCTGGAGGATCTCAGGGAGAATGATTTCGTCTGGGTCCAGGACTATCACCTGATACCCGTTGCGAAATACCTCCGTGAAGAAAAGGTGGGTAATACTTTGGGCTTTTTCCTGCATATCCCTTTTCCTCCGGCAGAAACGTTTCAGCGTCTTCCCTATCGCAACGAAATCATCGATGCTCTGCTTGCTTATGACCTCGTCGGTTTCCAGACACCCGGTGACCGACAAAATTTTCTGGATGCCGTCAGACTGCTTGATGCAGGGGAACCCATAAGCGATGAGACGCTTCATGTTGTGACCATAAGAACAAAAGATCGTACCTGCCGGGCGGGGGTATTCCCTATCAGTATCGATTTTGAGGAATTCTCCGAAGAGGCCAAACTGCCGGATGTCGAAAAGTGGGTGAAAATGATCCGGGAAGAGTACAGAGGGAAGACACTGCTCCTGGGTATCGACCGTCTCGATTATACCAAAGGGATCCCGGAGCGGCTGCGCGCCTATCGTCTTTTGCTCGAGAAGAACCCCGAGCTGCATGGAAAGGTGGTTCTCTTTCAGGTCATGGTTCCCAGCCGGGGGGATATCGGAAAGTATGCCCACTTCAAAGATGAGATCGAGCGGCTGATCGGAGAGATAAACGGCTGTTTCAGCCGACTCGGATGGGTCCCAATCCAGTACAGCTATCGTTCCTTGAGCAGAAAAGAGCTTCTCGCCTATTATCAGGCTGCGGAAATCGCCCTTGTCACTCCTCTCAAAGACGGGATGAACCTTGTGGCGAAGGAGTATTGTGTCGCGCATAACGACGAAGAGGGGGTTTTGATCCTGAGTGAATTCGCCGGTTCGATATGTCAATTGAAAGATCAGGCTATACTTGTCAACCCTTTCGATGAGAACTCCATAGCCCAGGCTATCAAAAAGGCACTCAATCTTGATCCTGATGAAAAGCGTGAACGCATAAGAATGCTCCGGGAAAACATCCGGCGCTATGATATCTACTGGTGGGTCGACACCTTTTTACGGCAGGCAGTCCCCACCTTGGGGAACGGAAAAGATAACTATGAGTGCAGAGAGATAAACTCTTATCTGCAAAATAGATATTAAAAGCATAAAAAGCATGTTAAAGTTCAAAGAAAACCGATCTTTCTATGCCTATGCATACGATGAGACACTGGCTGCCAACGCATATCGTATCGTAAAAAACGAAAAAGAGAGCGGGGAGGCAGGGTATTACACGCTTCCCTCTGTTTCCAAAGTGCTCATCGGCCAGCTTCAAACCTATGAAAGAGAAAATGACTTTTTGGAAAATACGGAAACTATCGTTGTCATCGGTATCGGCGGATCATCCCTGGGTGCAAAAGCGGTTGACAGCATGCTAAAACATAAGAAAAAAAGCAGGAGAAAGCTTCTCTTTTTCGAAAACTTCGATCCGCTTACGGTCACACAGACGATAGGTCAGTTCAATAAAGAAAACTCCCTCTTTATCTGTGTATCAAAATCGGGCGGGACGATCGAGACCATCTCGACGTTCAAAACCATCCTGCATCACTTTGGGATCGGGTTGGAAAGCGAGGATACCAAACGGTTGATGGTGATCACCGACAAGGATTCGCCACTTTCCCGGTTTGCCGAAATGTACGGTATCAAGGAGTTTAACCTTCCGCTGAATGTCGTCGGAAGATTTTCGGTACTGAGTGCAGTCGGCATTGTTCCTTTGTATCTGGCTGGTTATGATGTCCATGCCTTGCTTGACGGAGCGGAAGCGTATGAAACAATGTTTTTTGAGGGGAAAAGCAAGGAGATTCTGGAGAAAGCCTGTTTTATGTTCAGAAACAGAGACCGTTATACCATGAACGTGTTGTTTGTCTATGCCAATGCGTTGGAGGATTTTGCAAAGTGGTATGTGCAGCTTTGGGCGGAATCATTGGGTAAAATCGATGCAAAGGGAGAGAAAGTCGGACTGACACCGATCGGACTGACCGGTTCGGCGGATCAGCACTCCTTTCTGCAGCTTATTCTCGAAGGGCCTGAAAATAAAACCGTCACGTTTATCAATATAGAGGATTTTGAAAATGAGCTTTCTATCCCTGAAATGACGCTTCCTTATATCGAAAAAACCGATTTTATAAACGGAAGAAGTTTTGGTGAACTGATCAATGCACAGTGCAATGCTACGATGGAGAGTATCGAGGAGATGAAGATCCCGACGGACAAAATCACACTTCCGAAACTGAGCGAAGCGCACTGCGGTGAGTTGATCATCTATTTTGAGATACTTACCTCGCTGATCGGGGCGATGTCGGAGGTCAACACCTACAATCAACCGGGTGTAGAATTGGGTAAAATGATTTTGAAAGAAAAATTTCAAGAGTAAGGAGAGAATGATGAGGATAGCCATTTTGAGCTCCGGAGGTGATTGTGCCGGGATGAACCCCGCTATCAAGCAGTTTGTGGATTATTGTCTTGCACAGAATATAGAGCCCTATTTTATTTATGACGGACTGGAAGGGTTGATCGACGGGACGATAAGGAGAGCAGGGTATCCGGATGTTGCAAGGATAATGCACCTGGGAGGTACGATTATAAGGTCTTCGCGTTCTCCAAGATTTTATGAGTATACGCATCGCAAACAGGCCTATGAAAATCTTCAACAACACGGAATTGACAGAGTGGTTATCCTTGGAGGAGACGGCTCTTTTCGGGCATTGGAAGAGTTTTATCAGGAGTTTGGAGTGAGATTCGTCGGGATTCCCGCAACGATCGATAATGATATTTTCGGAACGGAGTACTGTCTGGGGGTGGATACCTCACTGAATATCATCCGCCATGCCACGGATGCCATTCGCGATAACGCCTCCTCGATCAAGCGGGCAAGTGTGATAGAGACAATGGGAAGGAAGTGCGGCTATCTGGCACTGGTCTCCGCGATCGTAAGCGGTGCCGAAGTCTGTGTCATCCCTGAAGCAGAATGTGACTTTGAATCTCTGGCTTTGAAGTTGAGGTCGGAGCTGAAGCAGGGGAGAACCTATATTATCTGTGTCGTTGCGGAGGGGACAAAGATGACACAAAAAACGGTCGAATGGCTTGAGCAGGAGATCGGCATGGAGACGAGGGCAACCGTACTCGGGTATGTGCAGAGAGGAGGCAACCCGACGGTATTCGACAGACTGATGGCAGCCAAGTTCGTAGAGTATGCGGTGGACCATCTGGCAGACGAGACAAAGGAGGGCGGTTCGGCAGTGCTCTACCAGGGTTCCCGGTGCAAGCTCGTCCCGATCGAAGTTGTGAATTCCGGGAGCTATCAGCTTGATGAGAAGCTGCTGGATATGGCCAAGGATATGATGCGGTAGTCAGGCAGACGGATTTGGAACGAAAAGATTACTAATGAAGTTTATCGGCATTCTTCTTCTTATTACAGTAGCGATTCTGTTTCTAACAACAAGTAAAAAAACACGTATGAAACACAAACCCATTCTGTAGAAAATACTATAGAAACTTCGGAGAAAACCTTTGATACTCCTATCCATACCTACAAGAGACGTATCGAAGTACAAAATATAGCCAATTCAATACAGAGTCCCAATAGCTATCTAGGCAGCCGTGTTGAGACGAGAGAATCGGCTAAGAAGTCACTTAGTGAGAGTAACAAACGTATAGAAGAACAAAATAAGGCTGTGGAAGCTTTAGTAAAGTAATGACAAAAAATAAATTAATCTTTTTTTCCTTATTCCACCTTTTAGTATACGACGAGAGAATAGTATTCTCGATGACTCGAACAGATTCCTGTATCTATCCACAGGAATCTGAAAGATCAGAGGGAGCGTATTACCCTTCCAGTTCATTACGAACGATTTTGACCGCTTCCACCATATTTTTCAGGCTAGGTTTTACCTCTTCCCATTTTCTTGTTTTCAGACCGCAGTCAGGGTTGATCCATAGCTGCTCTTTCGGGAGGACTTCAAGCAGTAGTTTGATCTGTGTGACGATCTCATCGACACTCGGTACTCTCGGTGAGTGGATATCGTAGACTCCCGGTCCGACCTCCTGTTTGTAGCCGACCTCTTTGAAGATCTTCAGCAGTTCATTCCCGCTTCTTGCTGTCTCGATCGAGATGACATCCGCATCCATCGCTTCAATGGTCTTGATGATGTCATTGAACTCGCTGTAGCACATATGTGTATGGATCTGGGTCTCTTTTCTGGCAGAGCTTACGGCGATCTTGAAGTCTCTGACCGCCCACTCCTCATAGGTTCTGATATTTTCCTCTCTTAACGGGTACCCCTCTTTAAATGCCGCTTCATCTACCTGGATGATCTGAATCCCTGCATTTTGCAGGTCATCGATCTCATCACTCAAAGCAACAGCGATCTGTTTGGAGACTTCGTCTCTTGGTTTGTCATCTCTTACAAATGACCAGTTGAGTATCGTTACCGGGCCTGTGAGCATCCCTTTCATCGGTTTTTCTGTTCTGCTCTGCGCATAGGTGATCCAGTCGACTGTCATCGGTTTGGGTCTGCTGATATCCCCATAGATAAACGGCGGTTTGACACATCGGCTGCCGTAGCTCTGTACCCAGCCGTTCTGACTGAAGCCGTATCCCCTGAGCTGTTCTCCGAAGTACTCAACCATATCGTTTCTCTCCGGTTCACCGTGTACCAGGATCTCAAGGCCGCACTCCTCCTGGAAGGCTACACACTCGTCGATATAGGCTTTCATCTGCGCTTCATACTCCTCTTTGGAGATCAGCCCGTTTTTAAAATCCCTTCTTGCTTTTCTCACTTCAGGCGTCTGCGGGAATGAACCGATGGTCGTGGTCGCCAGCTCTTTGTATCCCAAAAGCGCTTTTTGGAGTTTGATCCTCTCTTCATAGGCGCCGTCTCTGCTGAGTCTTTTGAAGTTTTCCACTCTCCTCTGCACTTCCTGATCATGAATGCGCGTAGAGGTTCTTCTGCTTTCATTGGCATTTCTGTTATCTGTCAAGGCTCTTCTCTCTTCTTCGTTGAGATGTGCTTCGCCTTCAAAGAAGAGCTTTGTGACGAGTGAGACTTCATCCAGCTTCTCTACCGCATAGCTCAGCCAGCTTTTGATCTCGTCATCCATCTTCTCTTCATACTTCAGTGTAAATGGCGTATGCAGAAGCGAGCAGGAGGAAGAGACGATGATATCCTCTTTGGATACACTCTTTGCGATACTCTCCAGGAGTCCCACTGTTGCCTCGATGTCGTTTTTCCAGATATTTCTGCCGTCAACGACACCGGCGATCAGTTTTTTGCCGCTTTTTGCGATAAGCTCCAGAGATTCGATATTTTTCGGGCCATGGAGGAAATCAAGCCCGATTCCCCAGACAGGTGTGTTGACCAGTACTTTTGTCGCTTCGTTGGAGTGCTCAAAGTAGGTGGTCACAATGATATTGATCTTGTCCGATACCGCAGCCAAACGGTCATAGGTCGGTTTGATGAGACTGAGTACCTTGGTTTCATTCTCCTTGACAAAAATCGGCTCATCGATCTGCAGGGTGATCAGATCATCGAGTGCGGAGATCTCTCTGAGCAGCGCTTCGTAAACCAGCATAATTTTAGAGTGGAGTGCATAGGTGTCTCCTCTGTCCACTCTTTTTGAAAGTCCAAGGAAGGTAACAGGCCCTATGAGGTTGATCTTGGTTTTGATCCCCTGGGCCTTTGCCTCTTTGTACTCCTCGATGATTTTTGTACTGTTGAGGCGGTACTGATCCTCAAGGCTGAGTTCGGGGACGATATAGTGGTAGTTGGTGTTGAACCACTTGGTCATCTCCATCGCGACACTCTCTTTGTTGCCTCTTGCCATAGAAAAATAGAGTGCTTCATCCTTCAGTGTCTGGAATCTTCTCGGGATGGCACCCAGCATTACCGCCGTATCCAGCATTGTGTCATAGAGGCTGAAGTCGTTTGAACTGATAAACTCTATTCCGGCCTCTTTCTGATAGCTCCAGTGCCTGCTTTTGAGCTCGCCTGCTACCTTTTTGACATCGTCAAATGTGCACTTCTGTGCCCAAAAATCCTCCAGTGATTTTTTTAACTCTCTTTGTTCTCCAATTCTTGGAAATCCTACAATATAGCTTTTGTTTGACATTACACTATCCTTTGATATGTTTTTAGTTTTGATGTTGATAAATGTTTGATAATGGATTAGAGTGTAATGCGGGGAGGGTGGACACCGGTTCTTCTAAATGCGAACCATGTCGTATAGTAGGGGCATCTTGGAATGAAATGGTTGATTTTTAAAATGATCCTGGTTCTCAGCCTGTAAAAACAGTTGCAGTGGCAAGGCTTGGCATTCAGGGTGCGCAGAGAGGTTAAAAGATCAGAAGGAAGATCATTCTCTTCCAAATCATCCTCTTCTGACAAAAGCCTCTGCGTGAAAAGGGAGGCGATCTTTACGGTTTGGCTCTGCAGTTTTTTTTCTGCACTGTAAGCCAGGATGGAAGCCAGTGTAAAATAACGTTTTCCAAAGCCTTTAGGCGATCGCACTTTTACCCCTTTCTAAAATTAGTATTGTAATAATAGCAAAAAACCGGTAGATAAATCTTTAAAAACGTGAAGTCTCATTTTCAAGAAGAGAGCAGGGGTGATTGGTTGATTATTTTCATCATAAATATGACAAAATGACACATTTCAACTCTCATATTCAAAAAGCATATAAAATACAAAATCAGTATAGTCCCCACTAAAACCGACAAAGCAAAACTATGCTACTCTAATAGATATCAAAACGATGGAGAGTCAACTTTGGAAAGATTGGCGCAGATAAAAACCGCAGGCTTCATACTGAAGCCTGATTCGCCCGAGATCAAACCGCTTTATGAAAAGATCAGGGATCAGTTTGAGACGAAAGGGATCCATGTGCTCCTGTCGCAACACTCCGGTGAGATGATCGGTTTGGAGGGGATTGCGTTTGATGAGATGTGCAAGACTTCGGACTTTCTGGTCTCCCTGGGGGGTGATGGTACACTCCTCTCTTTGGTCAGAAGAAGCTATGAGTATCGCAAACCGGTATTGGGGATCAATGCCGGAAACCTGGGCTTTTTGGCGGATATCACGATCGAAGAGGTGGAGGAGTTCCTGGAGCAGCTGCTGAAAGGGGAGTACCGTGTCGATGAGAGGATGATGATCGAGGGGTATATCCGCAAAGCTTCCGGCGAAAAAGAGACATTTTTTGCATTCAACGATGTGGTCATCAGCCGTCCGGTGATCTCCAAGATGGTACAGGTCAATGCAGCGATTGATGGGGAGATGTTCAACAGTTACAAGGGGGACGGGTTGATCGTCGCTACGCCTACGGGATCGACAGCATACAACCTGGCATCAGGCGGGCCGGTGATGTATCCGCTCACCGAAGCGTTCATCCTGACGCCCATCATGGCGCACTCCCTGACGCAGCGCCCGCTTGTGGTACCGGCGGATTTTACGCTCGAGCTCAGTTCTCCGGATGAAAAAGTGATCGCGATGATCGACGGGCAGGATGCCTATGAGATATTTCAGGGGGATGTTCTGGTCATCAAGGGGGCGAAAAGAGGAGCAAGACTGTTACACAGAAAAGAGCGAAACTACTTCTCCGTACTGCGTGAAAAACTCTCCTGGGGGGATAGACATTGATCGGGCGTCTATATCTTCGTGAACTTGTTACGTTTTCTGAGGCAGAGGTCGAGTTTGAGCAGGGGCTTGTCGTCTTTACCGGTCCCAGCGGTGCCGGAAAGTCGGTACTGATGTCCGCGATACTCTCCAGTTTCGGACACAGTACACCTGGTGCTGCATCTCTATGCGAAGTGAACCTGACAAAACCGGAAAGCCTGGAGTCCGAAGCCTATACTCTGGAAGAGGATGTGACGATCAAGACACTGAAAAAGGAGAAGATACGCCACTATATCGATGGTCAGAATGTCTCCAAAAAGGTGCTTCGGGAACTCTTTGCTCCCTATGTGCAGTACCTTAGTGTAAGAGACAAAGGCGGTTTTGAGTCCGAGAAACTTCTGGCGATGATCGATAGTGCACTCTTTGCCAAAGACAAAACCTACAAAAAGCTCTCAAAAGAGTACAAAAAACGCTATGCCATTTACAAAGAGCAGCTTCATAAACTCAACAAAATCAAGGAGGATGAGAGCAAGCTTGCCGAACTGATAGAGTTTGCCCGCTTTGAAGTCGAAAAGATCGAGAGAGTCGATCCCAAACCAGGAGAGGATGAGGAGCTGATGCAGGTCAAGCAGCAGCTCTCACGTATTGACAAGATCAAAGAGGTACTTTCGTATGCAACGGCGATCTTCGATGCGGAAGCAAGTGTACAGGAGGTATACAGGCTGCTGGACAAAGATGCTTCTGTGTTTACCGATGCGATGAACCAGGTGCGTGCGGATTTTGAGGAGACCGAGACGCTGGCGGAAGAGCTTGAGGAGATGGATGTCGAGCAGATACTTGACCGGCTTTCGGATCTGACGGCACTTAAAAACCGTTACGGTTCAATTGAAGAGGCATTGCTCTACAAAGAGGAGAAGAAAAAAGAGCTTGCAGGCTATGAGAATATCGAACAGGACAAGAGCATGCTGGAGAACTTCATCATGATGGAAGCCGGTGAACTGCATATCCTGGCACAACAGCTCTCCTCCTGCCGCCAACAAGAGGCGAGGGTGATAGAGGAGAAACTGAAGGAGTATCTCTCCGCGCTTAAACTTCCTGCGCTCAGTTTTGTTTTCAGCCAAAAACCGTTCGATGAGTCGGGAAGCGATCTGTGCGATGTGCTGCTTGGAGGCTCCCGTGCTGATACACTGAGCGGCGGTGAGTTCAACCGTGTACGTCTGGCACTGATGGCCTCTACGACCGGGACGGATAACAGAGGAGGCGTTCTGATCCTGGATGAGATCGATGCGAATGTGAGCGGGGATGAGTCCATCGCTATCGCGGAGATGATCTCCCGGCTCTCCAAAGTTTACCAGATCTTTGCCATCTCCCATCAGCCTCACCTTTCCGCCAAAGCGGACCAGCACTTTGTGGTCCATAAGGAAGCGCAGAAGAGTGAGGTGAGAAGTCTGGATGAGCAGGAGAGGATACAGGAGATCGCGCGGATCATAGCGGGGGAGAACCCGACTCCGCAGGCGCTGGAGTTCGCAAAAAAACTCAGAAGCTGAGTTTTTTGATTTTACGCGTACTGCGTTTTCAGTTTTTCCATATAGGTTTCAAGGGCGGAGATATAGTGTTCTGCAATCTCCCTCTCGGTTCCTTCTTTGAGATAGGTGTTGAAGTCAACCAGCAGATCTGATACACCGCCGGTACCGAGGTTGGTCGCGGAACCCTTGATGGAGTGTGTCAGCTTCTCAAGCTGGTGAAAATCCGCTTTGCGCATCGCTTCCTTCATCAGAGGGAGCTGCGTCTCGATCTGGGAGATCAGTTCACCGACAAACTCTTTGGCATCCTCTTCGGAGAGACCGAGAGTCTCAATCATGCGGCTATGATCAAAGGGCGGGTAGTTGCATGGCGGTAGCTCTTTAGCCGCTGCCGGCTCCGCCTTTTCTTCTACTTCCACTTCTACCGGGATGATCTCAGGTACTGGTTTTGTCTCAACTTTCTCAGGAGAGATGACTGCTTTTTCTTCTATAGGTTTGGGTTCTGGTTTGGGTCTTTCTTTTTCTTTCAGGGATACTTTTACTTTGATCTCAGATGGAGGGGCATTTCTGAGTTGACGTTTTTCGTCTCTCTCTTTTTTATATTTCTGTGCATTTTTATACTCAACATAAATTACCCATACGATCGCCAACACGAAAATACTCAATAAAATAGTTCCTAGCATGATAAACCCCATCTTAGTATCTTTATTAACTATACTTTTTTAAGATTAGTCTAAGATTAAATGGAAAATTCTGGAGAATAAACTTGAAGGATGTAGTCATTTCGTAATCAATCGTATATTTTGGGGAGAGAAAAGGAAACAATTGATCGCAATAGTCAGGATGTAAGATCTGCTGTAATGCAGCTTATGGGGGGTGAGAAAAATATTTAGTTGTCCCCAAAGCTGCATGCCTTCATTTGTTGGAAAGATTTATTTTTATATGATCAGGCTTCTTTGCTCAAGAGTTCTCTGGCTTGTGCAACGGCTCTTTGATAGGTTTTGTGCATATTGCTCTCCTCTATCAATTCTACTACGCCGTGATGTTTCAACTCTTTAAACACATCATCATTCGTGCCGGATGTCAAAACGGATATTCCGCTCTCTCTTAATAATTTGATCGTCTCTTTAAAATTGTGCAATGCCGTTGAATCGATAAAACTGACATATCTCATTCGAATGATCAAAACTTGCGATTGGATTCCGATGGTTTGCAGTTGTTGTGCATATTGTTTGGCTGAAGCAAAAAATACCGGTCCGCCGATCTCATACACAGAGATACCTTTGGGTAGAGTTTCATAATTCTCTATATCATCTTCATTATCACTTTTAATCATGTTATTTCCGTCAATATTTGCCATTCTGTGCATAAAGAGCAATGAAGCCAGGACAATACCCACCTCAATGGCAAAGGTCAAATCTACCAATACGGTTAAAATAAAGGTTGTCAATAAAATAATATAGTCATACGGAGAACCTTTCAGGATAGAAATGAAAGATCTGTATTCGCTCATATTAAAAGAAACGACGATCAAGATCCCGGCTAAGATCGACATGGGGATAAGCTTCGCATAATTGATAAAAAAAAGCATGATCAATAGCAGCACCAAAGCGTGTACGATGCCGGCTATCGGGGTTCTGCCGCCATTTTTGACATTGGTTGCCGTTCTTGCTATGGCACCGGTCGCAGGGATCCCCCCAAAAAAAGGCGTCGTGATATTTGCTATCCCTTGGGCTATCAGTTCTGTATTTGAGCGATGTTTACCGCCTATCATACCGTCAGCTACGACAGCTGAGAGGAGGGACTCTACACCGCCCAAAATCGCAATCGTAAGTGCAGGCACCAAATAGGTTCCTAGATCACTCAGTTTAAAATCCGGTATTATAAACGTTATTTCACTGCTGATTGAGCTGAAAAATGTTCCGATAGTAGTGACGGGTAAATCAAATATTTGAACCAACAGGGTCAAGAGTATGATGGCTACAAATGAACCCGGTATTTTCTTGTTGATATATTTGAAGTATACGGTGATAAGTATGGTTGCGGCAGTGATAGCCAGGGCATAGATATTCACTTCATGAATATGATGAAAATAGGTTGTCCATTTCTCAAAAAATTCAGAGGGAACATTATCGATATTTAAACCCAAAGCATCTTTGATCTGTGTTGAAAAGATCACCAGAGCGATACCGCTTGTAAAACCTACAATCAACGGTTCCGGGAAATAGCGCAATAGATTCCCCAATTTAAAGAGTCCAAAGAAAATCAGAATGATCCCGGCCATTACTGTTGAGATCAATAGTCCGTCAATTCCATACTGTTCCACGATTGCAAACACGATAACGATAAAAGCACCGGTGGGTCCGCCGATCTGTACTTTGCTTCCACCCAGCGCAGAAATGATGATCCCTGCTATCACTGCGGTGATAATACCTTTTTCTGGCGAAACACCGCTGGCAACGGCAAAAGCGATAGCAAGGGGCAGGGCAACGATCCCCACTATCGTGCCGGCTATCACATCAGAATATATCTGCTCCTTTGAAATGCCCCCTTTGAGCATTGTAAAGAGCTTCGGATTGAAAATAGTACTCATAAACCCATTTTCCTTTTAGGAGAAATATTCGCATTATATCATTCGAAGTTTACAATAGCCCCAGAAGCGCGACCAGCAATACAGGCGGAGTGATGACCAGTCCGACTTTCATATACTCTCCCCAGCCTATCTTCACCCCTTTTTGTGCAAGTACGTGCAGCCAGAGCAGGGTGGCAAGCGAACCGATCGGTGTCATTTTGGGTCCCAGGTTCGAACCCAGGATATTGGCATAGACCAGTGCCTCATTGCCGACATACCCCACATGGTCGATCGCGATATCCATGATCATGATCGTCGGCATATTGTTCATCACGGAGCTGATAATGGCGGATAAGAATCCGGTTCCTATGACAGCTATGGCAGTCCCCTGGGTATTGAGCGCGGTGATCCAGGTGGCGATGATCTCGGTAAGCCCCGCATTTTTCAGCCCGTAGACCACGACATAGAGACCGATAGAGAACCAGACCACCTGCCAGGGTGCGGCTTTGATGGTCATGATCGGTTTGACCGCCTTAAAGTGGTTTGCGATAGCCAAAAAGAGGAGTGCCCCGCCCAGTGCAAAAACAGAAACAGGAAGGCGATAGAGATCGCCGATAAGATAACCGATCATAAGCAGTGCCAAAAAGAACCAGGAGAGCTTGAACATCGTCTGGTTTTTGATGACCGAAGAGGCCTCCGGCAGCGCAGATACATCTACTTTCAGGGGGATCTCCTTGCGGAAATAGATCCACAGTACTGTAATGGAAGCAATGATCGACAAGAGGTTCGGTAAGAACATATTTTTCGCATACTCTACAAAGCCGATATCAAAATAGCCGGCCGTTACGATATTGGTGAGGTTGGAGATCACCAGCGGGTTGGATGCGCTGTCACCGATAAACCCGCCTGCCATCAAAAAGGCGAAGATCGCCAGCGGGTTCATCTTGAGGTACTTCATCTTTGCGAGCAGGATAGGGGTCAGTATCAGCGCCGCGCCGTCATTGGCAAAGAATGCTGCAACAAGGGCACCCAAAAGCAGGATATAGACAAACATCCTGTTCCCGCTGCCACGGCTGAGTTTCGCCATCCTGATCGCTGCCCACTCGAAAAATCCTATCTGGTCAAGCACCATCGAAAGGATGATGATCCCGATAAAAGCCAGCGTGGCATCCCAGACAATGTCAATCACCACGATCACATCTGCATAGCTGACCACACCAGCCAGCAGTGCAACGATGGCACCTATGACCGCTGTTGTGCCGATCTGAAGCCCTTTGGGTTGCCAGATCACAAAGACCAAGGTCAATAAAAAGACCGAAATTGCCAGAAACATAGTAACTCCCTATAAAGTAAATTTGCTAACTATAGCGAAAATAGAATAAATATATCAAGATATCTTGATTTAAAGATTTAATTTTGTTATACTTTGCCGATTCTGAAAGGAGTAAACGATGGAAGTTTTCTTAAAAAGTGTTGCCGCATTGAATGATGAGACCAGAGTATTGATCCTGCGTTTTCTGGATACATACGGCCAGACCTGTGTCTGCGACATGCAGGCATCCTTCGAGATGATCCAGTCACGTCTCTCCCGTCACCTGAAAATTCTCAAAGATGCCGGATTTTTACGGGTTGATCGTAAGGGGACCTGGGCTTACTACTCCATCAGAAAACCCTTAGACCGCTTTCGCAGTGAAGCATTGGAAGAGATACGTCATCTGGATATCACGCTTCCGGCTTTAAACAAAATATCACAAACACAAGGATGTAAACTATGAAAAAAAATGTATTGATTTTATGTACGGGAAACAGCTGCCGATCCATCATGGCAGAGGCTTTGATAAATGCCAAGCTCGGTGATTGTGTTTTCGCCCAAAGTTCAGGTGTCAAAGCGAGCGGCAAGGTCAATCCGAATGCTCAGGCGCTCTTGGAGTCAAAAGGGTACTGGAGGGATGAATATCACTCTAAGGTGATCGAAACGGTACTGGATACGCCGTTTGATCTGGTCGTAACGGTCTGCGACCATGCCAATGAGACATGCCCCATGTTTCCAAAAGCGGTCAAAACGATACATATGGGCTTTGAAGACCCAAGCGGTAAAGCAGTGGAGGAGTATGAAAAAACACTCAATCTTATCGAAAAAGAACTGCTGCCTGTCATCAAAGAGGAGCTTTGTTCATGAAAAAAATAATTACACTGTTGGTATTGGTTGGAAGATTGGCTATGGGTGGAGAATCTGAGCATAAACAACTTGATCAGTATGTAAAAAACTTTGATCTCACAGAAGTAAAGAACATGAAAATCAGTTCTGTAGAGATGCTCAATATGATTGAAGAGGGAAGCGCCGTGCTCATTGATATCAGGTTCAAAGAGGAGGTACAATCGTGGAGCATCCCCTTTGCTAAAAACATTCCGCTCAATGAATTGCCTGAGAGATTAAATGAATTACCAAAAGATAAACTGATTATTACAGCATGCCCTCATAATGATAGAGCTAATATCGCCAGACTCTACCTGACCATGAAAGGCTATAAAGCCAAATATGTTAATGATGGACTGCTGAATGTAGTGAATTATCTTAAAGGCAGTAATGCAGTAGAGTTTATAGAAGAACTTAATAAGAATAAAAAGTAATGGACAAAAAACAAACCTTGCTACAGTCATTAAAGGAGAAACAAAGTGTTTGATTGGTGGGAAAACATTGTTGATAAACTGGTGTATGAAACTTGGGGGATGAGCAGTGAGTCTGCGCTCGGAAGCGCGATACATTTTTTTATCTACGACACGATCAAGATATGGTTTTTACTGCTTACGATCATCTTTGCAGTGTCCTTTTTAAGAACGTGGGTCAATACGGAGTATGTCAGGGCACATCTCCAGGGGAAGTCCGCACTTTACGGACATGTGGGGGCTTCTCTGTTCGGGATCATCACGCCGTTTTGCTCCTGCTCTGCGATCCCGCTTTTTCTTGGGTTTATTCAGGCAAGGATCCCGGTAGGCGTGACGTTCAGCTATCTTATCTCCGCCCCGATGAACAATGAGATCGCCATAGCGATGCTCTTTGGGCTTTTTGGCTGGAAAGTCACAGCGATCTATATCGTTTTCGGGCTGATGGTCGCTATCATCGGAGGGTACCTTATCGGTAAGATGAATGTGGAAAAAGAGATACTTTTGGAGGTGAAGCCCACGGATACGGCACTGGAAGCCGAACTTGTCAGGCTGACGTTTAAAGATCGAGCAAAAGAGGCATGGAGATATACATCGGATATCTTCAGGAAGATCTATCTCTATGTACTGCTCGGTGTGGGTGTCGGGGCATGGATACACGGGTATATCCCGACCGATCTTATCGCTCGCTATACCGGTGAGAGCAATCCCTTTGCCGTGATCATCGCCGTGATCATGGGGATACCTATGTACTCCAATGCAGCAGGTGTGATGCCACTGATAGAAGTGCTCACAAGCAAAGGGATGCTTCTGGGGACGGCGCTGAGTTTTATGATGGCGGTCACGGCACTGAGCCTGCCCGAAGCACTGATACTCAAAAAGATTCTTTCGCTCAAACTTATCGGTATCTTTTTTACCATTGTCGGAAGCGGGATCATCGTCATTGGGTATCTGTTCAATGCAATTTTATAAAAGGAGAAATGATGTTTAAAGTAAACAATACAGAGAGTGGTGTGAAAGCGTTTTTGGGCGGTTTCAAAGCAGAAGATATTGCGGCCAAGGTACAGGAGTGCCGGGATGGGCAGTGCAGTTGTGCATGCGATCCGAAAATGATGGCAAAGATCGAGAATATCGAAGTAGCGGCTGAGGAGAACGGCGCGAGTATCACGATCACAGGTGATGTAAAGGCAGAGGAGTTGGAACCGATGATGAAAGGATGTTTACTATGAAGATCGAAATTTTAGGAACGGGTTGCGCAAAATGCAAAGCCCTTGAAGAAGCGGCGAAACAGGCAGTGGCAAAAAGCGGGAAATTTGCCCAGATTGAAAAGGTCGAGGATATCATGAAGATCATGGAGTATGGTGTCGTGAGCACTCCGGGGCTTGTGATCGACGGCAAAGTCGTCAGTACCGGCAAGCTGTTGAGTGTAGATGAAATCGTCGATCTGATCAAAGCGAACTGATGGAAACATTATTAACGGGGCTTCTCGAATCACACGGTGCTCTCGTTTTTGCCGGAGCATTCGGGATCGGGGCATTGACCTCTTTGGCTCCCTGCTCGATCATTTCGGTGCCATTGTTGGTCGGAAGTGCATTGGGGATGAGTTCCGATCTCACGCCACGTGAACGGGTTCGCTTTACCTATCTCTTTTCGTTTTTGTTTGCATTCGGGGTGGCTGTAAGCTTCTCTATACTTGCCTACATGGTCGCCAAGATGGGATTTTTCTTCTCCATCGCACCGCTGGAGGCTTACATCGCAGCGGGAGTGCTCTCTATTGCGATCGGGCTCTATTCGTTGGGAATATTGCCCGAGATGATCGACAAAGGGCGTTGGGTAGAAAAATTGATCCATTTGCGTTTTTTAGGAGCGTTTATCATTGGAGTGATGTTTGGTCTGGTTTCTACACCATGCGCTTCGGCGCCGCTAGTGGCTATCATTACTACTGCAGCAAATGCTCCTGACTGGTACGCCTATGCACTCGTGCTTACTTTTGCACTTGGACATTCGCTTTTACTGCTTGCCGCAGGGGTATCGGTCGGATTTGCTCAAAGCGTTGCGTCAAGCAAAAAATTAGCGACGCTCACAGGATGGATGACAAAAGGATTTGCGATGGCTCTTTTGGGGATCGGACTCTACTTTTTCATCTTGGCCTATCAACAATTATAAAGGATAACCATGTTCAAATTTTTACTTTTAACAGGACTTAGTATTTCGTTTCTTTTTTCCAATGAATTGGACCCAACCCCTTACGCACTTGTTACCAAAGAGATCGCCAAAGGGAAGCCCGTTATGATAGAGGTAGGATCGACCAGTTGCTATGCCTGTCAGGAGATGGGAAAACTGCTGTACAGCCGTATGCAGAAAAAACCGGAGAGCAGGATCTTTTTTGTGGATGTCGGCAAAGAGCGTGAGGCGGCCAAAGCGCTCAAGATACAGATGATACCTACACAGATATTTTATGATGCACAAGGGAAAGAGGTAGAGCGTCATATCGGCGGAATGAGCGCGGAAGAGCTTGAAGCGTTTCTCTCCAAACATGGCATCTGATGCAAACGTGCACGCCTCTTGCTCCCGGAGAAATCCTTAACGCTTCGCAGAGCCAATGGCCTTTGATCGAAGCAGTGATCTACGGCGATCCAACGCTTTGTACCAAACTTGCCAAGCGGCTGGTATGTGGCGTGAGAGATTTACCGTTACGATTACGTTTAAACACGGTAACGGATACACAAGCTGCCATAGAAGCCGGAGCTACACATGATCCGAGCCTTTTCATCAACGGCAAGCTTTTCATTGGGGGGTTGGTCGCTTCTGAAACCATGACACAAGCCATGCAACAATACCTTTTGAAGGAATCTCAGTGAGATTCCTTTCGCACTTATACCGCTTGCCCTGATGGCGATATGTATCATGGCCTAATGATTAGACAGCTAAATCCTCAGATTTATTTCCCAATGATATAATAAGATTTACTTATAAAGGATAACCCATGAAAATCAAACTGTTGATGCCTTTTTTGGCTATTTTGTTTACGGCATCTACTGCTCTCTCTGCCCAAACATTCGATGAGTATCTGAGCGGCTTTGACTATGCGGAGCGCCAGGCCATGAAGATCAAAAGTGCCGAAGCGATGAAACTCTACGCATCGGGTGAGGTTGTTTTTGTCGATATACGCTTCAAGGAGGAACATGCTCTATGGAATTTTCCATTCATGAAATCGATCCCACTAAACGAGCTTCCCGCGCGACTCGACGAGATCGACAGATCCAAAACGATCATCACTGTCTGCCCCCATTACGACCGTGCCGAAATCGCTCGGCTATATCTAACGATGAAAGGGTACAAAAGCCGCTATCTCAATGATGGTCTATTGGGACTTGCAGAGTATCTGCGTGGAGATAATGCTAAACAAAACTATGATTTGGTCCACAAAAAATGAGATTCCTTCTTTCGGGAGACTAAAAGGTTCGGTTAAAGGATTTTATTTTGGCTGTTTGCTGTATTATCGAAGTGCGGATGTTTCGGAAAACGCAGCGATGCGGCAAATAAATTCGTTGTAAAAACTTAATATTCTTTTTTTGTCAAAACATTTGCACTATACGCTCACTATACATAAAGCAATTATAATCAAATTTCAAATATTAAAAGTTAGGAGAAATCAACAATGCAACGAAGAGACTTTTTAAGCTTTACGGCGATCGTGAGCGGGGGGATGTTCCTCTCTGCGTGCAATACAGGTAATGCCGCCGATCCGCTGCAAACACAGCCAAAACCCGAAGGTGCGGTGACATACTACGCAGAGATTCGTGTACCTGGACCCGAAAAAGCGACAGTACTTGGCAATATCGATACACTGATCAGCGATATGGAGGGGGTTGAGGGGTATCTGAGCCTATCATTCAAGCAGATGACTGGTGAATCAACGATGGTCAAAAACTATCCGAATGATAAAAAGGGGTTCTGGATGGCGGCTATATCGGCAATGCAAAAGTTCCTTTATTCTACAGCCTTTTTGTCCGTTTCGACAGCTATGACAATATGGTCGCTTCAGGTGTGCAGACATGGTTCAGAGACAATATCGTGCCATCACTCTTTGCTTATCATCCTGTAAATGGTAAAACAGATATTGCCCTGGAGTACTATGAAGGTGTATTTGTCACTGTAGCAGCCGGAGATAGAGATGCTATCTATACGACACAAGAAGAGATTCAAAACTTCTTGCAAAATCAGGCAGATGAAGTAGGGCAAAATCTTGTGACCGTTGAAAACCATGTTATGATCAAAGATGCTCATCTAAATGAGTTTAACGAAAAAGTAAAAATACTCCTTACAACGGCGCAAAATACTTTCCGTCCTATAGAAGGTGACACGGGTTATCTTGATGAAGAGGATTACGCGATAAATGGACAACCTGGAACACTTGAGCTGGAAAACACATTTTACCGTAAAGCAGTGACTACGGAGATCTTGCAAAATGCATTTCCTGACGGAGATCTAAGAGCTTACCTCATGCACGGTGTCTGGGAGAGCGTAGCAGACCATGAAAACTCACATATCGATGTTCGCTTCCAGCAAGCAGCCGGTCCGGTAGGTGCGTATGTCGTCGTAGGTCCGGTTGAGCCGTTTTATAATACAGTCAAACAAGACAGTATCAAAGAAGACGCATAATTGACAGATAGGAGCGGAATGAATATCCTCATTGTAGAAGACGACAGGGATCTGTGCGATACCCTTTATGAAGCACTTTGTACAAAAGGCTTTAAGGTATCGCAATCCTACAATGGCTCAGAGGCTGTAGATCTCCTCTATGAGCGCTCATATGAGATGCTCATACTCGATATCAATCTTCCCGGCCTTAACGGCTTTGAGATCTTAAAAGAAGCAAGAAGCTACTACCCGCATATCGCTGCACTCTTTATGACCGCGCTTGATACGCCTGAACATATGGAAAAAAGTTTTGAAAACGGAGGCGACGATTATATCCGCAAGCCTTTTAAGATTCTGGAGCTGTTTTACCGTATTGACGCGATCACCAAACGTCTCTATTCGCTTCAAAGTGTTGTCGTGCAGATTGCGCCGGATATCTCTTATGATATCACCAAAAGAAAACTGCTTCAAAACCATACAGAGATCATACTCAAACCAAAGCTATCAGCTCTGTTGCATATCTTAACGACACATGCAGGCCAAATCGTCAGTAGAGAAGAGATTGAGATGAATCTGTGGGAGGGAGAGGATCTCCCGGATCGTGCTATACTTCGTATCTACATCAGGGA
This sequence comes from Campylobacterales bacterium, assembly GCA_014763885.1. GTDB lineage: Bacteria > Campylobacterota > Campylobacteria > Campylobacterales > Sulfurovaceae > Sulfurovum. Next base: position 3,917 of record JACXUO010000022.1, on the reverse strand, counting down.
GCTGCGTGCTTTGCTTGGAGAGGAAGCCATTTCAACTTTACGAGGAGTCGGATATAAACTGGAAACATACAGAGCGTAAGGCACTTATCCGATTTATGGCTGTCTATATGGCAACATCTTTTATGCTTCTGGGGCTTGTGGCTTTTTTGTACTACCTGGATGCCAGAAAGAACTCGGTCATCGATATGCGCGCAGAGATGCTTAAAACACTCTATGAGATACGTCAAAATACAAGCTTCAAAGTTGATAAATTTAACGTAAAGCTGGATGATGCGGCAAAATATACTTCGCCGAGCTTCAGGCAATATGAAGATCGTTTCGAGCTTGTAGCATGTGCCAATACCAATGCGCAAAATAAAGTCTGTGTCATCACTGCCGCCCCCGTGATCGCAGAACAATACCTGGATGATATCACGCATAAGATCATGGCTGCTTACCTGCTTGTTTTTATACCATTTTTGGCGTTCGGCTATTTTCTGGCACGCCTTTCTCTGATACCGCTCAAAAATGCTTACGGTGCACTTGTATCATTCAACCAGGATATTATCCATGATCTTAAGACACCTATCACTACTATTCAAATCAACGGCGAACTTTTAGATGCCAAGAGTAAACCTTTTTCACGTGTTATCAATGCCACAAAAACACTCGAATCACTCTATCTCAATCTTGAGTCGTATTTGCGCACCGGCAAACATCTCAAATTTGAAAAGATAAATTTACAAACACTCTTGGATGAAAAAAGAGAGATCTACGCCTCTTTGTATCCGCAAGCCGTCTTTTCTTATGAGATAGAGCCTCTTTTTATCGAAACAGACAAGATCAATTTTATCCGTATTGTCGATAATATCATCGCTAACGGCATCAAACATGGTACGCGTATACCGGAGATTAGAATTTGGACAGCAAATAACCGGCTTTTCATTGCAGATAATGGAGCAGGCATCGCTCATCCGGAGAGGATTTTTGAGCGCCATTACTGCGAAACCCCTTATGTCAAAGGATTTGGCTTAGGGCTCAACATCGTCAAGAGACTCTCTGAACAGCTTGATATCCCCATCCAGATCACTACTTCAAAAGAGGGAACAATCTTTGAGCTCGATCTCGCAAAGATAACAACGCTTTAGCAGTGTCTGTTTTTTTTCACGTTTTTCTCTTTTTGGGGCAACGGGAAATGGGTATAGATATAGAGCGCTATGCTCTATCATCCCATGTCAGTAGCCTGATAACATTTTAGTGCTATGATAAATAAATTTTTTTGACATAAAGTCTATAAAACATAAGGATTATAGATTTTGTAAAATAGGGGGATCGATGAAACGTTTTTTACAGGGATTTGGTGCAGGGGGAGCTGTCGCGACATTGGCGGGGCTGATCGGTCTGGGCGGAGCAGAATTCAGGCTGCCGATCCTCAAAGGGCTTTTCAGACTGGACACCTTAAGGGCGGTCATACTCAACAAGGCGACCTCTTTGATCGTGGTATTTTTTGCACTGCTTTTCAGGTCATACGAAATTCCCTTTGAGCAGATATGGGAATATAAAAGTATCATTATCAACCTGCTTCTCGGATCACTGGCCGGGGCGTGGATCGCTGCAGGTTTTGCGATGAAGATCGATGAAGCATTGTTGGATCGTATTATTTTCTTTCTATTGTTGTTCCTTGCTGCGGTATTATTGCTTGAACATTGGTTCCTGCAGGATCAGCAGGGAGCGCTTTTTGACACCCTGTATCTGCAGATCATCGCAGGTATCCTGGCCGGGTTCGGCATCGGTGTCGTCGCCTCAATGCTCGGTGTGGCCGGCGGTGAATTGTTGATCCCTGTGATCGTGCTTCTTTACGGTGTCGATGTGAAACTCGCAGGGAGCCTATCGTTGGCGATCAGCCTGCCGACGATGGTTGTCGGATTTGCACGATACAGCAGAAGCCAGGCGTTTGTTGTTTTGCAGGAAGAGCGTGGCCTGTTTGCTGCGTTGGCTATCGGTTCTGTGGTCGGAGCGGCCATAGGATCAGCAATGCTCGGAATTGTTTCAAGCAATATGCTTGTATTGCTGCTGGCGTTCGTTTTGATGATATCGGCCTATAAGATATTCCATCATCAAAGCAATTTGCCGAAGAAAAAGTAGCGCATAGTTGTCATTTTACTTTGATGATCGATTTGAGGGATTGCTTGACTATTTTCATACTTTTAGTTACATTTAAAATATATCATTATAAGAAAGGATAGCGTATGACCAGAGAAGAGATAGAAAAACTGGATGATGACTATGAGGTATGCTACTGTATGGGTACCACACTCGGAGAGATCAGGGAAGCGATCAGAAACGGTGCCGTAACGATGGAGGCTCTGAAAGAGCGTACCGAGGCGGGAACCCTCTGCGGGTTATGCGAATCCCGTGAGATAGACGATGACGGAGATCGGGAAGTACACCTCGATGAGATCCTCGCCTATCTGCAAAGCAATAAGTGAGCACTATTTTGCAAAGGAGCTGAAAAAGGTTATTTTTGATATGATATTGACGCACTAAAGTGTATAGTTTAGTCATTCAACACAATAAGGCCTTTTGTTATGTATATAAGCAGGATCCCCATACTTTACCTATTCTTCTCACTCCTGCTTGTATATGCCAAATCTCTTGATCGTAATGATACGATCACTCTGCAGCTCAAATGGAAGCATGCTTTTCAGTTTGCCGGTTTTTATATGGCGAAAGAGAAGGGGTTCTATAAAGATGTCGGGCTTGAAGTAACCTTTAAAGAAAAATCGCCCGATATCAATATCGCCGATGAAGTGATCAGCGGCAGGGCAGAGTACGGCATCTCGGACTCTGCACTCGTACTTGACCGTATAGAGGGCAAACGCGTGATCGCCCTGCGTTCTATCTTTCAACACTCTCCACTGGCACTGATCGCGCTTCGCTCGTCCACGATCCATACGATCAGTGATATCCCCGGACATCGGGTGATGATCTCTCCTGAAAGTCATCAAAATGTCTCCTTGATGGCAATGCTGAAAAGTCATCATATCGATGATAAGAATATCAGGATCATCCCTATGAGCTTCGATCTCAATGACCTTATAGCGGGAAGAACGGACCTTTTTACCGGCTATACGACTGATCAGCCCTATACGTTGAGGAAAATGGGGATAGCGTATGAGCTGTTTTCCCCCATGCGCTACGGTTTTGATTTTTACGGAGATATTCTTTTTACTTCAGAAGCTGAGTTAAAGGCTTACCCGGAGCGTGTTGAAAAGTTTGCAGAAGCGTCAATGAAAGGGTGGTACTATGCCCTTGAACATAGGGAAGAGACCATCAGTACAATCCTGAAAAAGTATAATACCCAGCATTTTGATGAAGAAAAACTACGCTTTGAAGCGATAGAGACACGCAAAATTTCCGGTATTGATGATGGAAATTTCGGAAAACTAAATGAGGCAAAACTGAAGGAGATCGCCAAGGCATTTGCCATTTTGGGATATGTCGGCGACAGTGACAGGCTCAAGGGCATGATCTATCAAAATCCAACTGGTACCTCCCCAATGCAGCGCAGCTCTGAGAAAGTATCCGGCATACGGATCACAGAAGAAGAACGGCATTATCTCAATAAAAAAAGCGTGATACGATACTGTTATCCTCCTGATCTCAAACCGTTTAGTTTTTTGAACGACGGAAAGCTGGCAGGTATTGCCGAGGAGTATATCAGACTCTTTGAAAGGTCTCTTGGGATACCTATGGAAGCGGTTCCCTCCAAAAGCATGAGGGAGAGCATCGAGAAGACGATAAAAGGAGAGTGTGACCTGCATCTTGCTATGATCCGTTTGTATAATCAAATCACCACTCAAGAGTGCAGTATAATAAAACTGTAAGAGTCGGATGATGTAGATTGATAACTTCGTTGAAGCCGTTGTGAAAAATGA